>CAYQYJ010000020.1:0-23484 GCA_964421605.1 uncultured Ardenticatenaceae bacterium
CGTTTCACGAACAGTTGATGGAAACGATTTACACCGAAGCCGCCGAAATTGCTGAGGCTGCCGTCACCCGCCCAGACAGTCGCCCCCGTTTTGACCTGGATCGCGCGATTGACCGCCTGGTAACCAGCCGCCTGTGGGGCTTCCCCATGATGGTGCTTTTGTTCACACTGGTATTCTGGATCACCATTTCCGGGGCTAACGTTCCTTCCGGCTGGTTGTCGAATTTATTAATTGACACCATACACCCCTGGTTAAAAACAGGCGCAGCGACGATAGGGTTGCCCTGGTGGCTGAGTGGGCTGCTGCTGGATGGCATGTATCTGGCGACAGCCTGGGTGGTCAGCGTGATGCTGCCGCCGATGGCTATTTTCTTTCCTTTGTTTACACTGCTGGAGGATTTTGGCTATTTACCGCGCGTGGCTTTTAACCTGGATAACATCTTTCGTAAAGCGGGGGCACACGGCAAGCAAGCATTGAGCATGATGATGGGCTTTGGCTGCAATGCCGCAGGCGTAGTGGCCACGCGGGTGATTGACAGCCCCCGCGAACGGCTGATTGCCATTATCACCAATAATTTTGCTCTGTGTAATGGACGCTGGCCCACGCAGATTCTCATCGCCACGTTGTTCATCGGTGGGTTGGCGCCGGCTTATCTGGCTGGATTCGTTTCCGCGCTGGCGGTAGTGGGCATCGCCATGTTGGGCGTGTTGTTCACTTTTGCCGTCTCCTGGGCTTTGTCGCGCACTATGCTGCAAGGGGAGGTTTCCACTTTCAGCCTGGAACTGCCCCCCTATCGCCCGCCGCGCATCTGGCAAACCATTTACACCTCGTTGATTGACCGCACTATTTATGTGTTGTGGCGGGCGGTGATGTTTGCGCTGCCGGCAGGGGCCGTCATCTGGTTGGTGGCTAATATCCAGGTGGGAGGAATCAGTATAGCCGAATATGTGATCAACGCGCTGAACCCAATCGGCTTCCTGTTAGGTCTGAACGGCGTGATTTTACTGGCTTACGTGGTAGCCATTCCGGCCAATGAAATTGTGATTCCCACAGTGTTGATGCTGACGGTGTTGACGACAGGAGCGCAGAGCGTAGGCGCTGGCGCGGGGGTGATGTTTGAGATGCAGTCGGATGCCGGCATGTTAGCCCTGTTCCAGGGCGGCGGCTGGACGCTGCTGACCGCCGTTAACTTGATGTTGTTCAGCCTGCTGCATAACCCGTGCAGCACCACCCTCTACACCATTTACAAGGAAACGGGCAGCGCCAAATGGACGGCTGTAGCCGCTATGCTGCCCGTCGGGATTGGTTTTGTCGTAACTTTCCTGGTGGCGCAAGTGTGGCGGCTGGTTGCCGGCATCTAGGGCGTAGGAAAGAATATCGGAGAGGGGCAATCTTTGGCGCATGTACGCCAAAAATTACCCCTAAAAATGGGTATAATGCTATCCGCCCTTACGCTGCGTAGGCAAACAGACATTTGAGGTAAGCGCCTTCGGCGAAGCTGATGGGGTGGTCGAGTGGATGGGCAGTCCGGGCGATTTCGCGTAGACGTTTGTTGCTTTGCCGTGCCCCGTCATGCACTGCCGCCCAAAAATCTACCGCCGCCACACGGCTGGAACAAGAGGCGCTGACCAATATGCCGCCTGCCGGCAGCAGCGCCGCCCCCAACTGCGCCAGGCGACGGTAAGCGGCTAACGCTCCGGCCACGTCCGCCTGCCTTTGGGCAAAAGCGGGCGGGTCCAGGATAACCAGGTCAAACTGCCGTCCAGCGGCGCCCAGTTCCGCCAGCGCCGTAAAAGCGTCTGCACTCCAGGTTTCGTGGTGGGTTTGAGAAATTGCCGGCACATCCGCATTTAGCGCAAAATTCCGCTCCGCGCCAGCCAGCGCCTGTGCATTCAAATCTACGCTCAAAATGCGCCGCGCTCCCCCACGAGCGGCATACACCGAAAAGCCTCCCGTATACGCAAACACATTCAACACTTCCCGTCCCCGGGCCAGACCCTCCACGCGAGCGCGATTGTCTCGCTGATCCAGAAAAAAGCCCGTCTTCTGCCCGGCGCAAACGTCGGCGGCAAAGCGCAGCCCATTTTCCTGAAAGATAACGGAACACTCTCCTGCTGGCCCATGCAGCAGTTGCCCATCGCGCAGCCCGTAAAGGTGCGCGGGTTGAGCCTGGACAGTGCGGCTTAAGCGCAAAATCAGGCGGGCAGTGGGGAAGTGGGCTAGCAGCGCCGCCGCTAACGACGCCAGATGGCGCACCCAGCCTACCGTATACAACTTCATCACCAGGGTATCCGCATACCGATCTACTACCAGCCCTGGCAGTCCATCATTTTCCCCATGTACCAGGCGGTAGCCGGTCGTGTTCGTGTTCAGCAAGGAAGCGCGGTGAGCGATGGCTGTCGCCAACCGCTGCCCAAACCAGACCCGATCAATGGTTGCCGGCTGATTGGCTTGCAGCAGGCGCACGCGAATGGGGGAAGCGGGGTCGTACAGGCCAATGGCCAGGAAACGCCGCTTACGGTCGAACAGCACCGCCAGGTCGCCCGGCTCCCCACCATCGCTGATCCGCTGAATAGACTGGTCAAACAGCCAGGGATGCCCCTGCCGCACTGCCCGCTCCGCCGTTGCCTGGACGTGGACTGCCAGACGCCGCGTATTGGGGGGCGGAACCGGGGCTAATGTCTCCGAATACAAGACGGCGGAAAAGTCAGGTTTGCGGATTGTCCTATCCATACGATACAATCTCAAGCTGATTCGCTGCCAACCAGGTCAGGAATCACGCCTTTCTAAGGCGCCAGGCGCTGGCCACCGGAGTTCCAACTGTCCCAAACCGTTCAGCCAGTGCTTTACACCACCACTTTCATCATCTCGCTTAAGCCCGTGGGCGCACTATCTCTATGAAACAGGTAACTGTCACCATACCCGCTACAACTGCCAACCTGGGACCAGGCTTTGATTGCCTGGGGCTGGCTTTGGGATTGTATAACCAGGTGACCTTCAGCCGGCGGGAAGGGGGTGTGAAGGTGACGGTGGAAGGGGAAGGAGCTGGCGTCATTCCTCAGGATGAAACCAATCTGGTGGTGCAGGCGGCTGCCTGCCTGTTTGCCGAA
Source organism: uncultured Ardenticatenaceae bacterium (assembly GCA_964421605.1). Classification (GTDB taxonomy): domain Bacteria; phylum Chloroflexota; class Anaerolineae; order Promineifilales; family Promineifilaceae; genus JAGVTM01. Next base: position 3,111 of record CAYQYJ010000020.1, read on the forward strand.
TCTAGTTTACCCTTGCCCGACTTTCATATCCACCAGTTGAACCGTATTCCCGTAAGTAGTGGCCTGGGCAGCAGCGCTGCCGCCGTCCTGGGCGGCATTATGGCTGCCGGAGCTTTCTTGCCTGCGCCGCCAACGCAACTGGAGATTTTGCGCCTGGCGACGCGCATTGAAGGACACCCGGACAATATCACGCCAGCTTTGTTGGGGGGGCTAACTCTGATTGTGCAGGAGCAACAGGAATTATACGTCGAGAGGATAGACATTCCCGCTTTCCTGGTTATCGTGGTGCTGCCTGAATTTGATTTTCCCACGTCCACGGCGCGGCGGGTACTGCCGTCCCAACTCTCACGTCAGGATGCTATCTTCAATGCCAGCCGCCTGGCGCTGCTTATTCGCGCTTTGCAGTCAGGCGATATGGCGGCACTGCGCATAGCCATGCAAGATCGAATCCATCAGCCGTACCGCTTGCCGCTGATTCCGGGTATGACGGAGGCTTTAGCCGCACTGCAGGCAGCCGGCGCGGCGGCGGCGCTGAGCGGCGCGGGGCCAGCGCTGCTGGCGATTGCGCCTGATAATTACATGGAGATTGCCGGGCTGGCTGCCGATGCTTTTGCCGCAGCCGGCTTGAAGACGCGCACCTGGGTGCTGCCCGTTGATGCGCGCGGCAGCGTGGTGCAGACCCAGGGGGGCATCCGGTGAAGACCATGCGCGCCTTTATTGCCATCACGCTACCTGACGGGGTGCAGCGGCGGTTGGGCGAACTAAGCCAGACGTTGGCGGCGCTGACGCCGCCGCGTGCGGTGCGTTGGGTGGCGCCTGATTTGCTGCATTTGACGGTACGTTTTCTGGGGGATACGGATGTGGCGAAGCTGCCGGCAATTTACGCCGCGCTGGACGTTCTGGCGGCCGCTGCCCCTGTCTTTACCCTGAAGTTAGGTCAGTTGGGTTGTTTCCCTAACCCCCGCCGTCCGCGCGTGATTTGGGTCGGGCTGCAAGACGACGCCGGGCAGGCGGCGGCTTTGCAGCAGGCGGTGGAACAGGCGCTCATCCCATTCGGGTGGCAGCCGGAAGGCAAACCGTTTCAATTGCACTTGACGTTGGGGCGAGTAAAAGACGAGGCGGCCCGCCTGGGTGATTTGCCGTGGGGGCAACCCCAGGCGCCGTTGCCTGTTCCCGTGACGGCTTTGCACGTCATCGAGAGCCAGCTTCGGCCCACTGGCCCGATCTACACTATCAGGCATACCAGCCCGTTGCGATTATGACTGCGACGGCGGCTTTTCCTCTCAAAAACAACTGCTCTCTGGAAGATGGCGTTCCTGGCGTCTGTGGGCAGCGCTGCACTGAATCGTGGTGGTTGTCAGCCCGTTTTGTCGGGTCGGTGGCGGCTAAAGACATCGCCGCAGTTTATTGCGGTCTTACTACGTCTTTGCAGAAACCCCTTAAAAAGGAAAAGCAGCCCGTGACTGATGTCCCGGACTGCTAGCCCTTTGAGTATCCCACACTTCCCAATTAAGCCGCGCATATCATTGGAGGCTTGATGATTAGTATAGAGCAGGAGAACAACAAAATCTACCGTCAACTTAACTGAAGTTGCCGGCTTTTTCTTTGTATAACTTATACAAGAGGGTGGAGCAGTTTCCCAGACTGCCCCAGTCTGGGAAAAGGTTTATCAGTTTTGGTCGGCGGCGTGGGCTTCGGGGCGGAGCCGCCACAGTTTCAGCGCAAGATGCATCGCCAGGCGCATGTCTGCCTGGTTCAAATTTTGTCCCGTTAACTCCTGAATGCGGTCAAGCCGATAGAGCAGAGTGTTGCGGTGGATGAAGAGCGATTCAGCCGTCTGGCTGATGTTGCCGTGGTGGGCGAAGTAAGCGTCCATCGTTTGCACCAGGCTGCTGCGGTGCTCCTCGTCATATTTGACCAGCGGCCCAATGACCTGTTCGCAAAAGGCGCGCACGGCGGGGATGTCTTCGATTTGTCCCAACAGTTGGAACACGCCCAGACTGTGAAAATCTACCAACCGGTTGAGGTTGAGGCGCTGGCCCAGGCGCATGGCCTGCACGGCTTCACGGTAGACGGTGGGCCATTCGGAGAGGTTGGCGGCGGGGCCGCTGATGCCGGCAACCAACCGCGCCTCCGGGAATTCCGCCTCTATTTGCTCGCGCACTCGCCGTTCTAACTCCTGAGCGGTGCTCATGTTGGCGCCATCGCTGCTTTTCAACGCCTGAAACACACAGGCGTGGTCGTCGCTGTAGACATGCAGCAGCGCCGGGCGGTTATGCGTGGTCAGCAGCCAGTTAATGGTGGTAGTCAGGCGGCGCAGGGAAGGGGCGTTGGGGCTGTTCCAGGTGAAGGTGAGTACGGCGTGCAACTGGCGCGTGTCGTGGTCCAGGCGGGATTCCAGCCGCTCGATCTCTTTTGCCGGCAGCGTGCCCGCCAGCAACCCCTCCAAAAAATCGCCGCGCAGCGCCTTTTTAGTTTCGCTGATAGCCTTGGCTTTAGCCATCTCCAGGGCGCAGGCGGCTGCCCCATGTTCCACCGTTAGCGTGTCCAGCATATCCAATTCATCTGCCAGACCCACAGCCGACACGTAGCCGCGCGCGCGGTCGCCAGAGATGATTGGGCTTACCAGGCGGGCTACGCTGCTGCCCGTCGCCTCAATAGGTAGTAGCTGCTGCCAGTAACTTTGGGCCACTTTAGCGACCGCTTTGCGGTTGCGCAGCAGCGGCGGCAGGTTGTCCCGTTGGCTGAGCCAGCGCAGCAGCGGCGCTTCGTCAATCGGGCTGCTGGCGGGACGGCTGATCGCCTGAATCTCCAGGCGCTTATCCTGTACCACAATAATCTTGCCTGTCAGTTGGGACATAACTTCGGCCATGGCGGCCAATCCCTGCCCCTCGCGGGACATTTCAGACAGGCGGCGATAAAGCTGCATACCCCGTTCGCTGGTTTGTTTCTGGCGGTCAAGCAGCAGAGCCGTGATGTTTTGCTGTATATCCCGCAGCGAACTGGAGGCGGGCACGAGCAGCAGCGGCAGATTGAGGTTGCGCGCCAGGTTGGTGGTTTCGTCTGGTAGGGAACCGAAGGAGAGAATGCCGGCAACTTCCAACGCTGCCAACTCTCGCACCCCAGCCGTTATCTGACTCTCGGTGGCGGGGCTGATTAAAATGGCGGGCAGCACAACCAGGTCGCCCATCCGCACTTGCTGCCCCAACGCTTCCCAGTTGATCAACGTCGCCGCCCAGTTGACCGCCCGCTGCCGGAAGTCGCCCCCGGCAATCACGGTGACGCTAAGAGGCAACGCCAGGCGCAAGACATCGCCAATGGTAACTTGTTGCGGCGCTGGTTGAGCCATATTTATCCTCACTAACCTTTCCCCGTAATGGTATCTGCTTGGGCAACTGGCAGTCGCACAACAAAGGTCGTGCCCTGTCCTGCGCCGCTCACTACTTCAATTTCTCCGGCGTGCTGCTGAATAATCTGGTGGCAGGTAGATAACCCCAACCCTGTGCCCTTCCCTGGCGCTTTGGTTGTATAGAAAGGTTCAAAGATACGTTCCTGTTCGGCAGGCGTCATCCCTGGCCCATTGTCGCGCACGAACACCTGCAGCCGTTCGCCTGGTTCGCCCGCGCGCGTGATAATTTCTAACTGCCGGTTATCGGCGCGTTCATGCAGCGCATCGCGGGCGTTAATCAACAGGTTGATCCACACCGTTTTCAGATGTTCAGCGCTGGCTTGAGCCAGGGGCAGGTCGGGGGCCAACTGTTTGCTGACACGAATGTTAGCCGTTTGCAACTGATACGAAACCAGACTCAAAGCCTGGGATAAGGACTCATTGACATCGGTGGGGGCAAATACGTACGATTCGCGCCGCGCAAAGTCCAGCAAGTCGTGGACGACGTGGTTGGTGCGTTCGCTGGCTTGCGCGATCATGTCTACCAGTTCAAAGCGTTCATCGTCTGCCGGCATACTCATTTTGAGCATGGCGGCGCTGGCGGAGATGACGGTTAGGGGATTATTCATTTCATGAGCCACGCCTGCCGCTAACTGGCCAATAGCCGCCAGTTTGCCCGCCTGTGTCAGCGAATATTGCAGCCGTCTCTTCTCGGTGACATCTTGCCAGACCACAACCGCCTGGGCTGATTCTGTTCTCGGCCCAGGAATCGGGTAAGCGTTTACTTCCCATTCGCGGGGCAGTTGGTCTGTATCCAGCCAGCGCGCCGACCAGCCAGACGTGGTTTTGCGGCGCATAGTCTGCACCACGGTGCAACCAGCGCAGGGGGCGCTGCGGTTAAACAAGACCTGATAACAGATTTGATTGAGCAGGCCCGCGGTTGTGGCGTTGTGTTCGTCCAGCGTGCTTTTGTTCACCGCTGTGATGCGCCATTGTTCATCCACGGTGTAGATGGGGTGGAGAATGCCGTCAATGACGGCTTGCAGCCGGTCGCGCCCCTTGAGCAAAGCTTGCTGTTGCTGGCGCACGCTTTGAAACAGCCAGGCGTTTTCCACCGCCCGCCCGACGGCGTTAGCCAGGGCGGCAAACAAAGCCGTGTCTACGTCGCTGAACGGGCCGTCACTCTTGTTCAGGGTGACCAGGACGCCAACGCTGCGACCACGCACTTGCAGCGGCGCTGCCAAAAGGTTTTTCACGCTGGTAGCGGTGGGGGCGTCTGATGGCTGAAAACGGGCATCAGCGTCGGGAGCGTTCAGGCACAGCAGTTGCCGGCTGGAGAATACCAGACCAATACTGCCTTGATCGGTGGCAACGGGAGAATAGGTGGGCAGAGGCAGGGCGCTGCTGCTAAGCTGCCGGCAAAACAATTTCCCCTGTTTTTCCAGATAGATGAAAATGCCTGCCAGTTCCACGTTCAAAATGTGGCGAGCGCCTTCTACAGCAGCCTCAAATACCAGCTTGGGATCGCGCATGGAAGTCAGCGTCGTGCTGACCTCGTTCAGCAGGGCCAACTGCCGGCTCTGGTATTGCAGTTGCTTTTCCAGCCGGTGAGAACGCAGGATAGTGTTGACGCGGGCCAGCAATTCCTGGTGGTGATACGGTTTGGTGATGTAATCATCCGCGCCGGCTGAGAGCGCGTCAACCCGCTCTTCGCGGCTGGTCGTGGCTGTCAGGATCACCACGCGCGTATACTGTAGCTCTGGATGTTGGCGTATCCAATGCAGCACCTGCCGCCCGGTTACCCCAGGCATGCGCATATCCAACAACACCAGATCAAAGGGGCCCGCCGCTGAGCGCCAGGCTTCTACCAGGGCGTTCATGGCTGCGCGACCGTCGTAGACAATGGCTACCTGGTAGCCAGTCTGGTTTGTCAGGTAGTCATGCAGCGCCTGGGCGATGTCCGGCTCATCCTCAACCACCAGAATACGTGTCTGGCGGTAGTGGGGCGCATTAAGGGGCAGCCCGGGGCGGGCAAGTAGCGTCATGTTCCCTGGAATGTATAGCCGTGACCCTGAACGGTGAGAATATAGATTGGGTCGCTAGAATTGGGTTCGATCTTTTCGCGTAGATTTCGGATGTGGGCGCGCACGAGTTCGGGACTGCCCGTGTCGCGGGGATAGTCCCATACATCTTGCAGCAGTTGCTGGCTGGTGAAAATGCGCCCGGCGTTGCTCATGAGATGGTAGAGCAGGTCGAACTGCACGTTGGTCAATTGGGCGTTGCCATGGGGCGTGGTCACGACAAAGCTGTGGCAATCCAGGCGCACGTCGCCCACCACAAGCTGGTTGGAGATGGTTGGGGCATTCGCTGGCGGCTGGGTGCGGCGCAGAATGGCGTGCAGGCGCAGTTGCAGTTCTTCAAAGTTGAACGGTTTAGACAGGTAGTCGTCGGCGCCAGCGCGGAAGCCTTCTATTTTGTCTTCGTCTTTGCCTTTGGTGGTGAGGAAGAGAACGGGGATGTCTTGCAGCAGGGGATCATGGCGAATGTGCCGGCATACCTGATACCCATCCATCCCTGGCATTAAAATGTCTAGAATGAACAGATCAGGCCGATGGCGGCGAGCCAACTGCAAACCTTCAGCCCCGCTGCGGGCCGTCATTGGGTGGAAGCCATACCCCTTCAACACCCGTTGCAGCGTGCGCGAGACCAACTCATCATCGTCAATAATCAAAATTGTTTGTTGTTTATCAGGCGGTTGCATCTGCCCTCTTTACCTCAAAAGCGTCTGGAGGTTATTCAACTGTACAGATTCCTACACCCCTTTACGGCTGTCTGGCGTCGCCTCACTCCAATCCTATGCAGTTGAGACAATCTGTTGCCTCCCTGATGGCAGCCTGTCAGTTACGGCTTGCGCCTACGTATCTCTGGCAACATAGGAAACGAACTGGAAGGGGCCCAGATTATGAATGGTGACGCAAGGGGTGATACGACACTATCAGACAATTATAAGCAGAAGACAGTTTTTGCAAAGTTGGCGCCAGGCGGCAGAAGCTATTACTCCTCGTCGCTCTGCAAAAACAGTTCTAGCGCCCGATAGGCGCCGGCAATCGCTTCCATGCGCGGGGTGTACAGACGGCCATTGTCATCAATGGTTAGCCGGATCAGACCCGCAATGCGCAGCGCCTGTAAATGGTGGGTCACAGTGGGGGGGCGCAGCCGCAGCCGCCGCGCCAGATCAGCCGGCGTCATGGGGTCTGCTGTCAGATAGCGCAAAATGCGCAGGCGAGTGGGATCGGCCAGCGCTTTTAGGGCTTTGTATAACATATCTGGCACTACCTCACCAGGGATCAGAGATACGTTAGCTGGACGCGCCCCAAACAGATACAGCATCTGGCTTTCCGAATAAGGCACGAGAGCTACCAGGGGAGTGACCCAGAACGAAGGAATGAAGACCAGTTCGGCGGTTTCGGGAGCGTGACTGAAGCTGACGCCCTGAGCCAGTTCATCCAGAAGGTCAGATAGCGGCAGTCGCTGCGCCATCTCTTGGGCGCGACTTACCGCTTCTTGCAGCACGCCTTTGATGCGTCCTTCCTCTTCTGCGAAAAAGACGGTGTGGTACGCTTTCAAACCATGCAAAATTTGTTCGCCCACCCGTTCCGGCTGCGACCATAGATCCAGCATACGGGTGAGCATTTTTTTCTTGGGAGCGCTGTCTTCGTGCTGTTGGAAGAAGTCGCGTAGTTGTTGGTGATCTTCCTCTGTCCACGCTCCACGCGCCGCCACGTCCAGCAGCAAACTCTTGACCGATGGCGGCAGATGGGGCCCCAACGCCAGACGGGGGAGGCGCTCCGCAGCCGGAAGTTGCGCCAACTGCGATAGCAAGGTAGCGCTGTCTTTAGGCGCAGGCAGCTCATAGATCCAGGAAAGGGGGGCGAACATGATGTCCAGTAGATCGCCCAGAGCATCCCTCTCCACGGCAGGCAGGCGAGAGCGCACCCCGGCGGCCCAGGCGCGGCGCAGCCCATAATCCTCAGGATGGTAGAGGACGTAAAGGCTGATGAAAAAGTCGTAGGCAGTACCAATATCCCAGATAAGTTTTGTCATACCGTCTCAGTTTACCGTGAAATGGGAATCATGACCATAAATGAAGAAGCCCTGCCGGCAGGCGCAGGGCTTCTTCAGAAGGAAAACGAATTGGGGAGAAGGGTTTGTGCTGCTGCGGCGCTTAAGCAACCGCTAACGCTAGTTCGGCTGAGGCTGCCGTCAGGGCTGTCTGAATCTGTTCCAGATGGGCGCGGTTGTGGAAAGGCGTGAATAACATCCCTTGACCAATACGCAAGTAAGCGCTCTTGCGCGCCACAAACTCGTCTGGCAAGCCTGCCGCCAGCGCCACTGTTTCTGCCTCAGCCATTTTCAAGGCGGCTAACAAATCCGCAATGGTTGGGTGGATAGCGACAGTAGCTCTGACGCGCGGCGCCTCATTGCTGTTAAAACCGGGGCGGGCAAAATCGGCTATTTCACAGGCTGCCCAGTTTTGTAAGTCTCGCTCAACGCCGATAAGGTGCGCCAGCACTTCTTTGACGTTCCAGTCGGTGTCAGATCGCCGGTAGGTGGCGTGCGCTTCGCTCACGCCTTGCAGCGCCGCTGCCAGTTCCTGGTCCAGTTCTGCGTACATGTCGGTCAGCCGCGCCGCCAGGGCGGCGGCGGTGTCTGGCACTTCGGGTTGGGGGCGGGATGAGAGCGTCAGGGTGACGGTGTGTTTTTGCGGGCCGCGGTAAAAGACCAGGGGCACGCCATCTCCGGCCTTCAGCGTGCGCAGCACGGGGGCCAGCGAGTTGAAGTTCTCCAACTTTTGCCCCGCCAGTTCTACCAGCACGTCGTCTTTTTGCAGTCCAGCCGCGGCGGCGCCTGTGCCGGCAACAGTGCCGCTGATTTGCAGACCATACGTCACGGGTATCCCCAAAGCGCTGGCTATCTCAGGCGTATTTTGCCCTGAGGGGATGATGCCCATAAAGGGAACGCGGGCTATCCGCAGATCAATGCCCGTTTCCAACACCGACTGCAAGTTTTCCAGGCCCGTTTCCCATCCCTTGCGAATCTCCTGGTAAAGCGGCTCGACAGTCGCCCCAGCCGGAATACCGCTGTGGGTCAGAGTCACTTCTGTGCTGTCGCCTTTAGCAGCCAGAGCCACGTGCACCTGCGTGACAGCGGCGTCCCCCATCCCTTGCCAGGTAAAGGTGACGCTCTCATCAGGCGAAAGATTAAGGTAATGGCCGCAGGCGTAATAGTTTTCCACCTGCCAGTACCAGTAAAGCCGGCCCTGCGGATTGGGCGCGGCCTCGGCGACGGTACACAGCCATTCTTGCCAGGCGTTGGCGCTGGTGAAAGCGCGATAAACGAGCGAAACAGGGGCGGCGATGGAGCGGTGGAGTTCAACAGAGGTGGTTTCGGCCATGGTCATATACTCCTTTGCGGTGAATGGGACTTTGAGGGTTGAAAGAGACAAAAATTAGATAATGGTCTAACAAGAAGATAATAATCTAAGTCCGCGTGTTTGTCAAGCCATAACGGGAATCTGACAGCCTGTTTGTGTGGAAAGATACAGGCTTATGGGGAATGACGCTGAATGAATTCGAGACGGTTGCCAAAAGGGTCGCGGATTTCAAAGCGATTGGCGCCGGGGAAAGGGATTGAGTCTTCGATGGGAATGCTGGCGCTTTCCAGCCGCTTCCGCCAGATTTCCAGATCCGTGACTGCCAGGGCCATGTGCGCCTTTGTGCGGCGGCGGTCAACGCTCTCTTCTACACCCACATGCAGTTCCTGCGCCCCTAACTGCACCCAAAATCCGCCCCGCCCATGCAGCGACGCGGGTTTGGGTATTTCTGGTAAACCCAACAGCGTTACATAGAAGGCGCGCCCCTCCGTCTCCGTCCCGTGTGGAACAGTGATTTGAACGTGATCGATTCCCGTAATTGTCATATAATCCCCTTTGTGTCCAGTACCTGTGTTTGTTACACACAGCTTTGTTTCCATCGAACACATGATACCATAGGAGGGTCTCTATGAACTGGGTTAGCTTTTTCTTGGGCGCATTTGTCGGCTTCATTGCTGAATGGGTCGTAGACTTATTTTATTGGCGGCGGCAGCATGGGCAAAAGACGGCGGAACTCGAAGCCGCGCGAGAGGAGATGCGCGATCTGGATGCGCGTTATCAGGAGAGCCTGCGCGCCGCCAGCGTGGCGCAAAAGGAGATGGAAGCCGCTAAAGCCAGTATGGCGACGACAACGAACGAGTTGAGCGCCTTGAAAGAACAGCTTGCCGCCGCCCAGGCCGCTGGGGAAGCTGCCGCCGCGCAGTTGGCGGAATGCCAGGAGCATTTGCAGGCGAATGAAGCGGATGTGGCCCAATTATCGGCGCGCGTCGGCGCGGCGGATGAGACGATCGCCGCCCTACAGGCAGAATTGGCTGCGGCACAAGCGGAAGTCGCGGCCCTGGCGCAAAAGCTGGCGCAAATGGAAGGGGAGGGCGCTGCCGCTATGGAATCCACCCGAATGCCAACGGAGACGTTGGTAGAAGCGACTGCCCCGTCGCCGCCTGATGATCTGTCCATAATCGAGGGGATTGGGGCCAAGATTGCCGGGGTGTTGCAGAATGCCGGCATTCACACCTTCGCCCAATTGGCAGCCACAGATGTCAGTCGCCTGGAAACCATCCTGGCTGAAGCCGGCCCCCGTTTCCAACTGGCAGAGCCGGCTAGTTGGCCCCAACAGGCGGCGTTGGCGGCTGCTGGCAGTTGGGATGAGCTGCAGCAGCTACAAGATGCCCTGAAAGGAGGGCACGGCGTTAGAGGGGATGTGCAGCCGCTGTGATGGCAGGAAGAAGGTGGAAGGAAGAAGGTAGAAGGAAGAAAGCAGAAGGGAGAAGGGTTGAGGAGGTGGGAATATGAATGAAGAGTATGGGCCGCAGCAGGTATTATTCTACGATTTGGTCAAGCTGGTTATAGCGCTGGCTTTGTTGGGCATTACTGGACTACTGCTGCTGGAAGCCGGCAGCCAGAGCGCCGCCTTGCTGCCGCTGCTGCTTTAGCTAAAGATGCCTGACAGCCCTTGCTGCCAGAGGACGAAGCCAAAGACCAGCAGCAGCAGGATGCTCAACAGCATTAAGCTGCGCACCAGGCGGGGACCGAGCCGCCGCGCCTGATGGAATACGCCGACCATCAACATCATGCCCGCCAGGAACACGCCATAAAACCCTAGCAAAAAGAGGGCGGCATGGGCAGCAGATTGCCGCCAGGCAGATAGTAGCAGCGGGCCGTTGATCAAGCCCCAAAAGAGATAGGGGCCAGGGCTGAGCAGATTCATGAGGACGGCGCGACGCAGACCGCTGCGGGTGGGGACAGCGGTCTGTTGCCCTGTTACTGGCTGTCGCCATTCACGCCATACTCCCCAGGCCAGATAGAACACAAAGAAGCCGCCAGCCAGGTTCAAGCCATGAATGGCGATGGCGGGTAACTGCCCCAGTAGAAATGTCATCACAATGACAATGGGGGCGTCGGAAACCAGGGGGGCCAGGGTTACGGGTAAGCCGCGCCGCCAGCCGCCAGCCAGGGATTCGGAGATGAGGAACGCTTGCAGCGGGCCGGGTGCGCCTGCGGCAGTGACGCCCAGACCTGCCCCGCGTAGCCAGAATTCAAGTAAGGTCATTAAAGTTGTTACTGTATCATGCCGGCAGCAGCAGATGCAAATCGCCAAATTCGTGCCACAGATACCCGGCGCGTACGGCTTCGGCGTAGACCTGGCGCAGGTGAGACAGGCCCGCCAGGGTTTGCAGCAGCGTCAAATGGGTGGCGCGCGGTTCGTGCCAGCCGGTGAGAATGCCGTCTACGACGCGCAGACCGCGTTGGGGCGTGACGACCAGCTCTGTCCAGCCACAACCTGCCCGCACCTCTCCGCTGCCGCTGGCAACGCTTTCCAGAGCGCGCACGGCAGTTGTGCCCACGGCGATAACGCGCCCGCCCGCCTGCCTGACCATGTTTACCAGACGGGCGCTGGTTGCCGGCACTTCATAATACTCCGGGTAAGGCGGCTCATCCGCCTCCAGGCTGGCGACGCCCGTGTGCAGCAACAGGGGGGCAAACAACACCCCTCGCGCTGTTAACTGTGTTATGAGGGCTGGCGTGAATGCTCGCCCGGCAGACGGCATTTCGGCGCTGCCCATCTGCGTGACGTAAGCAGTCTGGTAATAATCGGGGGGCCAGGCGTCTGGCACGTAGGTGTAACGGATGGGGCTGCCATATTGCTGCAAATAGGCGCTGAGTCTGATGGGCAGTTCCAGACGGGCTGTCCATAAACGAGTGCGCCCTGGTTGTCCGCTGTAAGGGGCTTGCAAGATAGCCGCGCCGCCAGCGGGCAGGGTAAGGCGTTCGCCTGCAGAGGCTGTAAAAAACGGTTGTGTCCCTTTGTCTGCCAGTTGGCGTAGTTCCACCACCCAGGTTTGCGCTGCCAGCCGGTTAGATAGGTGCAGCCGCAGCGGCGCGCCATTAGCGCGAGATGCCGGCAGCGCCGCGTTCAGCGTGCCGCTGGTGTTAATGACCAGCAAGTCGCCAGCGTTGAGGAAGCAGGGCAGGTCGCGGAACTGGCTGTGCACAATGCGGTCCGCCGCCGCTCGCGCCATAGCAGGTGAAAGCTGGGGATAGCCCTTTGGCGCTGTTGGTTGCTGCGCAAAATAGGACACCATCAGACGCACTGCATCCCGCGCCAGGCCCCGCGTTTCAGGCGGCGCGCTGGCTTCCAGCGCGGGCGGCAGCTCGAACTCCAGCGAACCAGTCAGAGGCATGGGGGGGCGGGCCAGGACAGGCGCAGACGGGGCGCTCGTAGCGGGCAGCATCAGGCCACCTCCACCGATAGTAAATCACGGACGGCATAACGACCGCCAGGCAGCGCTCCATCCAACAGACGCCGAAAGCCGGGTACGCTCATTTCGGGCAGAGGGCGGTCGCTGATGTCCTCGCCAGGGAAGGCAGCCTGGTGCATGACGGTGCGCATGTCGCCTGGATCCACCCAGTAAACACGCCAGTCTGGATTTTCGGCTGCCAGTACGTGGGATAGCTGTTCCAGGGCAGCTTTGCTGCTGCCGTAGCCGCCCCAGCCGGGGTAGGCTGCGACGGCGGCGTCGCTGGTGACGTTGATGATTGTGGCGTTTGGCTTTAGGGTGTGGCGCAAAGCCTGCAGCACGCCCAATGGGGCGATGACATTGACGCGGAAAACGTCCGCCAGGATGTCCAGCGGGTAATCGAGCAGGTCGGGTTGGGGGCTGGGGCCGAGAATGCCGGCATTGTTCACCACCACGTCCAGCCCGCCCAATTCCGCCGCCGCCTGCGCCAATGCCGCGCGATGCGCCGGATCAGCCACATCCCCGGCCAGGGCGACCACTCTTGTCCATTCACTCAACGCCGCTCGCGCCGTTTCCAACGCTGCCGTCCCGCGCGCATCTATAACAAGCTGCCACCCTTCCAAAGCCAGCGCCTGCGCCAGAGCCAACCCCAACCCGCGTGACGCCCCCGTAATCAAAGCTGTACGTGTTTCATCTGTTCTTGTCATTGTCCTCACCTCATCTGTGTTGTATAGGCTCCAGTTTAGCCCAGACGCCGCCTGGACGTATTGATCCAGCGACTAGTCCCCACGCCTGCCAAAGGGACAGGCCATTTGCCTGTACGAAAGGGCAGAAGTAACCCGCCGCCTCGCTGCAAAGCGATACAATTTGATAGCGTGAACCTGAGGAGGAATGTCGTTTGAGGACACTACAATGGTGAGCATCGTTCCTTCATCCTGTGATCTGGCAGTTTATCGGGAAAATCCTTAATAGCCCGCTGATGGCGCTGATAGAGCGCAGATTGGACGGATTCATCAGGAATAAATCGGCTCTTATGCGCGGTTTTCTGCGCTACGCACTCTTTCTGCGTTATCAGTGTCCCATTTTTGCGGTTCTCCGACAGGTTGCTAGTAAACCACACTTACTTCATCCCGCAATTCTTGCACACTCTCCATATTCTTATCAATAGATTTTGCTTACCCCAGACCCCTAGAATTCGCCAGAGAATAAGTATTGCCCTCTGCTTAAAATGAAGTAAAGTTAGCAGGTTCCTGTTGCTGTACAGCCTATGATTCCGCAAAAATAATGCAGATGGCGCGAAGATATGAGCGATATACCCGTAAACGAAGTTGATTATTTTGGGCAACCTAGTTCCCTCTATCCCTTTGATATTCGTTATGACCAGGCTGAGCGGGCTTTCTGTGATCCCCGGCCGGATGGCTCCTGGCGCGTGCGGCTGCAGACGGAACCCGGCTTTGCGCAAGCGATTCTGGTTTTCAATGACGGCGGGGCGCGGGCTGCGCCCATGCGCCTGTGGGGGCAAACGCGCCGCTTTCAGTTTTGGGAAGTTGTGGTCACGCCCGCTCGCTCACGGGTAGTCTACTCTTTTGCCTTGAAGCGGGAGGATGGCGCGGTGGTCTATTGGGGACGGCGCGGCATGGGCAACGTCGTTGAGTCCGCTTTTATGCTGAACCTGGCGGCGATGCCGCCGCTGCAAACGCCTGCCTGGATGCACGGCGCAGTCATTTACCAGATATTCCCCGAACGGTTTGCCAACGGCGACCCCAGCAATGACCCTCCAGGCACAGTTCCCTGGAATGCGCCGCCGCGCAGTCGCCAGTTTCAGGGCGGCGATTTGCAGGGCATCACAGCGCACCTGGATTATTTGCAGGACTTGGGCATAGATGTTGTCTACCTCACCCCTATCATGCCCTCCCCCAGCAACCACAAATATGACGCCGCTGACTATACTCGCGTAGATGTAGACTTCGGCGGCGACGAGGCGCTGCGAGCGCTCACGGCGGGGCTGCATGAACGAGGGATGAAGATCGTCCTGGATGCGTCGTTTAATCACTGCCATCCCCGCTTCTTTGCCTTTCAAGATTTGCTGCATCGTGGCGCTGCTTCCCCTTACCGAGATTGGTTTGTGGTGAAGGAGTTTCCGATTAAGGTGCGGGCGCGCCCGCACAAAGCAGCCGCGCATTGGCGGGGCAGCGAAGCGGAACTGCGCGCCTGGCTGGATCAGTTTGCGGTGGCCAGCGGCGTGCCTGTTGAACTGCTGGATGACGATGGGCCTGTGTTAGAACCAACGTATGAAGCGTGGTTTGGGGTGTTGAATATGCCCAAGATTAACCAGTCCCATGCCGCGGCGCGCGCCTATTTTCTGGACGTGGCCGCTTATTGGCTGCGCGAGTTTGACATTGACGGCTGGCGCATGGACGTGGCGCAGCACGTGGTGGATGATTTCTGGGTGGATTTCCGGCGCACGGTTAAGGGCGTCAACCCAGAGGCGTATCTGCTGGCGGAAATCTGGGGAGATACATCGGATTGGCTGCAAGGGGATATGTTTGACGCCACCATGAACTACACTTTTCGTTCGTTGTGTCTGGACTATTTTGGACGCGGACGGCTGGCGACGGCGGATTTCCTGGATGGCGTGCAGCAGATGTTGGCCATGTACGCCGAACCGGTGACGTTAGTAAATCAGAATTTGCTGTCCAGCCACGACACGCCTCGTTTCTTGCACTTGTGCGGCGAGGACGTCCACCGTTGGCGGCAGGCGACGCTGTTCCAGATGACCCTGCCAGGCGCGCCTGGCATCTACTATGGGGATGAGATTGGCATGACAGGCGGGCATGATCCAGACTGCCGCCGTACATTTCCCTGGGACGATCCGCAAAGCTGGCAGCAGGAGACGTGGCAGTTTACGCGCTCATTGATTCACCTGCGGCGGGCGCACGCGGCGCTGCGTCTGGGGGATTGGCGGCTGGTGTGGGCAACGGCAGAGGCGTTTGCCTTTGTCCGTTCCTGGGGCGCGGAGCGTTTGCTGGTGGTGTTGGCGCGGGCGGAAGGGATTGCATCAGCAGCTATACCCGTCTTAAGCGCGGCGCCGCGCCAGCTATGGGGGGTGGGAGCCGTGTGGGGAGATGGAGAAGGGGTGCGGGTCGGGGAAATGCCGGCATGGTCCGGCCAGATCATTCAGTTATGACTTAAACATACGTCAAAGGAGACAATATGTCCAACACGCTCAAACTTACCCTGGTAGCTACCTTATTCAACGTCTTATTTGAATACTCCCTGCGCGGCATCAACACCTTTGTGGCCCGCCCTTTCTTCATCGTGATCATGTTTACCGCTTACTTTACCCTTTTCGCCATGCAAGACGCTCTGATTCGCCGCTTCCATCTGCGCGACTACCACCTCTTCATTCTGGCTTTTACCTACGGCGTCGTCTATCAATGCCTCTATTCAGGCATTGCTTTTGTGGAACCAACCTTCCTGGGACTGAACTGGCGCGAGATGTTGTTTACCGTTGTTTTCTGGTGGGGCACGGTGCAATCGGTGCTGACTTTCTACCTGGCTAACCGGATTGTGCGCCGCGACTGGAGCGAACCGCCGCTGTCGCGCGCCGGCTGGGTCATCGTCGTCCTGCTCAACCTGTTTGTCATCTTCCTTTTCCAACGCAGCCCCGAAATTCCACGCGGTCAGCCCATTGGCTATGTCATGATGGTTGTTATTTTTGCAGCGGCGACCCTTGTGCTTTATTTGACCGTGCGTAGACGCAAACTGGAGCGCCGCGACTTTGAGCCCAACCTGCTTATGGACGTCCTCTCCGCCGCCAGCGTTCTCCTTTTCCTATATGCCGCCTTTTTCCTCACGCACGACCCCGTTGCCATGCGTACCACCACAGTCAACGCCACCTCCGCCCGCCTTATCGCCGGCTGGACGGTGCTGGTTACCTTCATTATCTGGGGCGCGCGCGCCCTGCGCGGGCGTTCCCACTCTATCTGAGCCTCTACCAGAAACAACAGAAGTTCAACTTCTATCAGAAGTTGAACTTCTGTCACCCGCCAGACGCCTAATCTGCCAGCGTAGACAGGTCGCCCATTTCGTGCCCCATCACCTGCGCCTTTAAGACGCGCCGCATGATCTTGCCAGAGCGCGTTTTGGGCAGGTTGTCTACAAAATCCACCGTAGCCGGTTTGGCAATGGGCCCCATCTCGTGCGCCACGTGCTCGCGCAGCTCTATAGACAACTTCTCGCTGGCTTCAAATCCCTGGCGCAAAATGCAGAACGCCTTGATGATGTTGCCCTTCAGTTCATCCGGCACGCCAATGGCTGCCGCTTCGGCTACAGCCGGATGGCTGACCAGGGCGCTTTCAATTTCTGCCGTGCCCAGGCGATACCCCGACACCTTGATGACGTCGTCAATACGACCAATCACCCAGATGTAGCCGTCTTCATCTTTCTTGGCGCTGTCGCCAGGCAGATACCATCCTTGCTCGGTAAAACGGCTCCAATACTGCGCCACGTAACGCTCCGGGTCGCCAAAGATGGTGCGCAGCATGGCGGGCCAGGGGGATTGAATGACCAGGAACCCTTCTTCATTGGCGGCTACGGGTTGTCCTTCCTCATCTACCACGTCTAGCTGAACGCCTGGGAAACCGCGTGTGGCGGAGCCGGGCTTGAGCGGAACGCTGGGCAGCGGCGTGATCATGAAACTGCCCGTTTCCGTCTGCCACCAGGTATCCATGATGGGACACTTTTCCTTGCCGATGACCCGATAATACCATTTCCACGCCTCAGGGTTGATCGGTTCGCCCACAGAACCCAACAGACGCAGGCTGGAAAGGTCATGACGGTTGGGCCAGCTTTCGCCAAAGCGCATCAAGCCGCGAATGGCAGTGGGGGCGGTGTAGAGAATGGTGACGCCGTATTTGGCGACCAGCGACCACCACCGGTCAGGGTAAGGGTAGGTAGGCGCGCCTTCGTACATGAAGCTGGTAGCCCCCAATACCAGCGGCGCATAGACAATGTAGCTGTGCCCGGTGATCCAACCTGGATCAGCGGCGCACCACCATATGTCGTTGGGCTTGATGTCGAACACCCATTTGAGCGTGGTACTCGTGCCTACCATGTAGCCGCCGTGCGTGTGTAAAATGGCCTTGGGTTTGCCTGTCGTGCCGGACGTGTACAAAATGAAGAGCGGGTCTTCAGCATCCATCACTTCTGTGGTCGCTTTGGGGTCAGCCACAGGCAAAGCCATTAAGTCGTGATACCAGTAATCCCGCCCGGCGACCATTTCTACGTCCTGCCCGGTGCGCTTGACGCAGATGACGGATTGGATTGTGCCGGCACGATCCACCGCATCATTGGCGATTTGCTTCAACTCAATAATCTTACCGCGCAGCCAGGCGCCGTCGCAGGTGATAAGCAGTTTCGAGCCACTGTCTTCAATCCGCCCTAGCAGCGCTTCCGTGGAAAAACCGCCGTACACAACGGAGTGCATCGCCCCAATTTTGGCGCAAGCCAGCATGGCAAACATCAATTCGGGAATGCGTCCCATGTAGATGGTTACCCGATCCCCTTTCTGCACCCCCATCGAACGCAGCACGCTGGCGAATTTGCTCACCTCATAATTCAGTTGTTGATAAGTATACGTGCGTGTATCTCCTGGTTCCCCTTCAAAGAGCAGGGCTGCCTTGTTGCGCGTGTCCGTGCGCATGTGACGATCCAGGGCATTGTGGACAATATTTACCTTAGCCCCCACAAACCATTTGTAGAAAGGGGCATTGCTCTCATCCAGGACACTCTCCCAGGGAGCGTACCACTCGTAATTGTCGGCGGCAATTTTGCCCCAGAACCCGGCCAGATCGGCCGTCGCCGCCTGGTGAACAGCATCGTAATCAGACACATGCGCAGCGCGCACAATTTCTGGCGCAGGGTAGTAAACGTCGCCACTCATTGGTTGGTTGGTCATGTGGAATTCTCCTTGTGCAGATGAATATTAAGCAGCCTCAGCCTATTCTGTTTCCCCTCGCCCGTATCTAAGTATAATTAGTTACGGGCGTCTGGCGAATTTTAGCGCAGTGACGCACCCAAAGGCGCAGTGACGCACCCAAAGGCGCGGTGGCGCGCCCAAAGGCGCGGTGGCGCATCCAAAGGCGCGGTGGCGCACCCAACGGTGCGGTGGCGCGCCCAAAGAAATTCAGCCGCAGTTGCCCATCTAAAAGGAACTTCAGGGATTGCTTTATGTCTACTAAACCGCACATTGTTATTATTGGCGCTGGCAGTACCAGTTTCGGTCCCGGCACGTTAGCCACGCTTATTCGCAGCCAGGCGCTGCGTGGCAGTACCTTGAGTCTGGTAGACCTGGATGAGAAGTCGCTGGCGCTGGTGACGCAGGTGGCGCAGCGAATGAACAGTGAGTGGGCAACAGAAATGACCATTCACGCCAGCGTTGAGCGGCGGGATGTGCTGGCAGGGGCGGATTTTGTGATTGTGTCCATCGAAGTGCCGCCGCGCGAGGTGTTGTGGCGCATGGATTGGGAGATTCCGATCAAACATGGGCTACGGCAGCCGTATGGAGAAAATGGGGGACCGGGTGGGTTTATGCACGCCTGCCGGCAAATTCCCCCTCTCCTCGCCATTGCCCGCGACATGGAAGCGTTGTGTCCCGATGCCTGGTTGATCAACTTCAGCAATCCGCTGCCGCGCCTGACGCGGGCGGTGACGAAATACACGCGCATCAAAACGGTGGGCAAGTGCCACCAGATTGAGGTTGGTTACGCCATTGTCGCCACGCTGCTGGCTAACCGTTATGGCATTGCCGTGCCGCCGGGGGTGCGATTCCACTCAGACCCAGGCAACGCGCCCAACATTGGCGTGATGGCGGAGGCTGGGCGACGGTATGTAAAAATTAAGGTGGCGGGGCTAAACCATTTTATCTGGCTGGTGGACGTGCGCGACAAGGAAACAGGGGAGGATTTGTATCCGGCTTTGCGCACGGCGCGGGCCAACGCGCCCGCAGGCATGGAGCCGCTGTCTATGGAACTGTTCCGCATCTTTGACTACTGCCCCATGCCGGGCGACACCCATTTGTGCGAATATCTGCCCTGGCTGCACGACGCTCAGGCGCAGCCCTGGCAGCGGTACGAGATTCCGCTTTACGATTGGGGCGGCAATGAAGCCTGGCGGGATTTGAACTGGTATCTGTTGGGGCAGATGGCTGCCGGCAAAATGTCCATAGACGCCATGCGCGAGGCAAAAAGCGAAGGCGCTGTAGAACTTATTGAGGGCATCTGGGGCAATTTGAACCATTACGAGGAAGCTGTCAATGTGCCCAACCGCGGCGCGATTTCCAATCTGGAACCGGACGTAATTGTCGAAATTCCCGCTCTCATTAACAGGATGGGCGTGCAACCTTTGCCTGTAGGGCCGCTGCCGCCGCCTATTGCCGAATTGTGCCGCCGCGAAGCTGCCCTGGTTGATCTGGTTGTAGATGCCGCCGTTAGCGGCGACCGCCAGATGGCCCTGCAAGCGCTCCTTCTCGATCCCATGATTGATGACATTCAGCGGGCTGAGGCTATCCTGAGCGACTATCTGACCCAATTTGCCGCCTATCTACCACAGTTTTGAACCAGATACAGTCGGTCAATTTGCTTACAGTTTAAGAAAATAATCGTAACTACTAACCTTCTCGTGGGCTGAGCCTGTCGCAGCCCATGTTGCCTGCGACAGGCTCAGGCAACGGGCGTAGTTACAAATAATCAGATAATTAGCCTATGTGTCATTCTGAGCGGAGTCTTCGGAGCGAAGAATCTCCATAGTTTCCATCACTCCCGGTCAACGGGATGCTTCGGAGGATCTCAGCATGACAAGTTTATTACCCGAATCAAATTCTCTGATTCGCAGCTGAATGGACCTGACAAGAGCGATAATGGCTTTCCCACTGTTTCTTCTCCGACACCTTGTCATGCCAACAGGAACTTAGATGGAAATTCGAGACTTGCTCCTCCAAGATGAAGAAGCCGTGCGCCAGGCGGCGACGCTGCTAGTAGCTGCCTTTGCCGAAAATTGGCCCGATTCCTGGCCCGATATGGATAGCGCCCTGGA
>CAYQYJ010000021.1:0-23281 GCA_964421605.1 uncultured Ardenticatenaceae bacterium
CGGCCGCAGTTCTACATCCGCACGATGGACGTGACGGGCGAGATCACGCTGCCGGAAGGGGTGGAGATGGTGATGCCTGGGGACAACGTGAATCTGGTGGTGCAGTTGATTACACCGGTGGCGTTGGAAGAAGGCAGTCGTTTCGCTATTCGCGAAGGCGGCGTGACCGTCGGCGCTGGCGTTATTACCAAGATTTTGGAATAGTTCTTTTGGATCAGGGCAGGGCGTTGCGCCAGACAAGCGCGTAACGCCCTGCTCACTGAGGCAACAGTTATGGCTCAAAAAATACGAATTCGCCTGAAGGCATATGATCACCGCGTTTTGGACCAATCAGCCAAGCGCATTGTGAGCACAGCGGAACGGACGGGGGCGGAAGTGTTAGGCCCGGTGCCGCTGCCGACGCGGATTGAGCGTTTCACGGTGCGGCGCAGCACGTTCATTGATAAAGATTCGCACGAGCATTTCGAGATTCGGACGCATAAGCGGTTGATTGACGTGCTTAATCCCGATTCTAAGACGATTGACACGTTGATGCGTTTGAATTTGCCGGCAGGCGTGGATATCGAGATTTCTATCTAAGCGGCGCGTGGGCTTCACGCAGGTCGCTGGCAATTCTCTGCCAAAGCGTTATTCTGCGTAGGAGACTCGAGGCCTATTTCGGATGATGCAGTCCCAGCCTGGTGGGCTGACAGTCCGTGGAGGTTGGCATGAAAGGGTTACTAGGCTTTAAGGTCGGCATGACCCAGGTGATCGAAGAGAATGGCAATGCTATTCCCGTCACTTTGATTCAAGCGGGGCCATGCTACGTAGCGCAAGTTAAGACAGAAAAAACAGACGGATATAACGCAGTCCAGTTGGGCTTCGCCGAAACCAAGGAGCAACGACTGACCGGTGGGCAGCGAGGTCATTTGGGGCGGGTGAAGGTTGGCAAGAAAAACCAACCGCGCAAGCGCATGAAGAGCCTGCCGGCATTACGGTATTTACGGGAATTTCGCACCAAATCGGCGACGGAGTTCCAGGTAGGCCAGGTTTTAACCGTCGAACAATTTGAAGAGGGCAGTCACATTGACGTGACTGGAAAGAGCAAAGGTCGTGGCTTCCAGGGTGGCGTTAAGCGCCATGGTTTCAGCGGCGGACCTAAAACACACGGTCAATCTGACCGTCATCGGGCCCCTGGCTCTATTGGGTCTACGTCGGGCGTGGGCCGCGTATTTAAGGGAACGCGCATGGCTGGACGGATGGGCAATGACCGCACAACCGCCCAAAACCTGGAAGTAGTACGCATTGACGCCGCCAAGAATCTTATTGCGGTCAAAGGCGCTGTGCCTGGGGCCAAGGGCGGCCTGGTTATTATTCGAGAAGCTGCGAAGAGCTAAGTGGAGACAGTGTGATGGAAGTTCCTGTTATGAACATGGCTGGTGAGCAGGTTGACCAGGTTGAGCTTTCGCCCATTATTTTTGAAGCCAAGATCAACCGCGGCCTGATGCACCAGGCGCTTGTACGACAATTAGCCAATGCACGTCAGGGTACACACAAAGCCAAGACGCGCGGCGAGATAAACCGCACGACAGCCAAGTGGTACCGGCAAAAGGGGACGGGTCGCGCCCGTCACGGCAGCCGGCGTGCGCCTATTTTTGTGGGCGGCGGCGTGGCGCATGGGCCCAAACCACGGGATTATAGCAAGGAGATGCCGCGCAAAATGCGGCGGGCAGCCTTGCGCTCGGCGCTGACCATCAAAGCCCAAACGGGTAATCTGGTGGTGGTGGACAAACTGCAAGTGGGCGCGCCGCGCACGAAAGAGATGTCTGCCGCCTTAACCAAGCTGGCGGGCGACAACAGTGTGCTGCTGCTGCTGCCGGCATCTGGCGACAGCAACGTGGTGTTGTCGGCGCGTAATCTACGCGACGTCAAACTGCTCAGCGACACCTATCTGAACGTGCGGGACTTGCTGGGCTACGAGAAAGTTGTTTTATCGCTGGATTCTCTGGAAGCTATTCAGACCTTCCTCGGACAGGAAGACGCTTATACGTATGCCATGGATGAGGAGGAATAAGCGATGCACTGGCGAGAAATTATCCGACGACCGGTGGTGACGGAAAAAGCCACGCTGATGCTGGATTTATACAACCAGTACACATTTGTGGTGCATCCCAGCGCTAACAAGGTGGAAATCAAGAAAGCGCTGGAACTGGCGTATCCCAACGTCACGGTAGAAAAGGTGCGGATTGCGAATATGCCGGCAAAACGGGCGCGCCGTTTGCGCCGCATGGCTGTGCGCAAGTCCGGCTGGAAGAAAGCGATTGTGACGCTGTCGCCTGGGGATACGATCAACGTGTTTGAAGGTGTTTAGTAAGCAGGGATGATGATTTTGCCGCAGGGGGGTATCGTTCCCACTGGCGGTGAAATCTGAACCCATCTCTGGAGGAAACATGCCCATTAAAGTATTTAAGCCGACTTCGCCTGGCCGCCGGGGAATGAGCGGCCAGACATTTGAAGAGATTACGCGCAACCAGCCTGAGCGTTCCCTGTCAACGGGTCTGCGCAAACGGGGCGGGCGCAATGTGCGCGGCAAGGTAACGGTGCGGCATCGCGGCGGCGGTCACAAACGGCGTTACCGTTTGATTGACTTCCGGCGCGACAAAGCTGGCATTCCGGGCCGCATCGCCTCAATTGAGTACGATCCGAACCGCTCGGCGCGTATTGCGCTGGTGGTTTATGCAGACGGCGAGAAGCGGTATGTGATAGCGCCGTTGGGGCTGCGGGTTAACGACACGATTCTGAGCGACGAACGGACGGAAATCCGGCCGGGCAACACGATGCCTATTCGCAACATCCCGTTAGGAACCCTGGTACATAACATTGAACTGCAACCAGGGCGCGGAGGGCAAATGGTGCGGTCTGCCGGCACTTCAGCCCAACTCCTGGCTAAAGAAGGCGAGCAATACGCTACCGTGCGGCTGCCATCTGGCGAGGAACGATATGTGCGCCAGGATTGCCGCGCCACCATTGGACAGGTGGGCAACGTCGAACACGGCAACGTGACGCTCGGCAAAGCCGGTCGCAAGCGCCACCTGGGCATTCGGCCCACCGTGCGCGGCTCGGCGATGAGCCCACGCGACCATCCACATGGCGGCGGCGAGGGTCGCTCCCCTATTGGTATGGCTGGGCCTAAGACGCCGTGGGGTAAACCCGCGCAAGGCAGACACACCCGCAGCAACAAGTCTACGGATAAATTTATCTTCCGTCGCCGCAGCAAGAAACGCCGTTAGGAGACACGACCATGTCAAGATCATTGAAGAAGGGCCCTTACATTGCCCCGAAACTGCTAAAGAAAGTCGAGAAATTAAACGACACCGGAAATCGCCAGGTTATTCGCACCTGGTCACGGGCAAGCACCATTTTTCCGCAAATGGTAGGTCATACGATTGCTGTCTACGACGGCCGCCGGCACATTCCCATTTACATCACCGAAAACATGGTGGGGCATAAACTGGGTGAATTTGCGCCTACCCGCACCTTTCGCGGCCACATCAGTAAAGCAGAAAAGAAAGGGCGTAGATAACGATGATAGAAGCATTTGAAGTCAAAGCGATAGCCCGGCACATCGGCATCTCGCCGCAAAAAGTGCGCCTGGTTATTGACACAGTTCGTGGAAAAGATGCGGAAGAAGCGCTCGAAATCTTACGCTTCATGCCTAATCGGGCGGCTGAACCGGTTTTCAAACTGGTGCAATCTGCCATCGCTAACGCGGAAGAGAACTTTGGCATGGAAGCCGACGATTTGTTCATCAGCCGCATTTACGCTGACGAAGGACCGCGCAACCGTTTGCGCCCCTATGGTGGACGCTTCGGCGCACGCGGACGGTTCAAGCCGATCATGCGCCGTACCTCTCACATAACCGTTATCCTGTCCGAGCGTGAAGCAACCGATTATCTTGAGTAAGGAGAAATAACCTTGGGGCGTAAAGTACATCCAATCGGATTTCGTTTGAAGGTCATTCGCGACTGGAATACCCGCTGGTATGCCGAGGGCGAGCGGTATCGCGATCTGCTGCATGAAGATTTCGCTATCCGTGAACTGGTCAGAAGAGAATTGCCGCAAGCGAGCATTTCGACGATCGAGATCGAACGGTTTCCGAATCAAGTGCAAGTTGTAGTGTGGACAGCTAAACCGGGCATCGTCATTGGACGCAAAGGGGAAACTGTCAAAAAACTGCGCGGTAAATTGAAGGACTTGACCAACAAAGCGGTCAAGTTGGAAGTGGAAGAAATCACGCAGCCTGACCTGGATGCGCGACTGGTGGCGGAAAACATTGCCGGTCAGTTGGAACGACGCATCTCCCACAGCCGCGCCATGAAGCGAGCGGTGGGGCAAGCCATGCGCCAGGGAGCGCAAGGTATTCGCATCGAAGCCGGCGGTCGTCTGTCGGGCGCGGAAATGGCGCGCAAGGAAAAGGTGTGGGATGGACGTGTTCCCCGCAACACTTTACGCGCCAACATTGAGTATGGCTTTGCGGAAGCTTTGACCACCTTTGGCCGCATTGGCATTAAAGTGTGGATTTACAAAGGCGAAGTTTTGCCGCAGAAAGAAACAACGGACGTGTACATCAGCAGCTAGCAGGCGCGTCCGCAACCACATTTTGAATTGGCGGACGCACTAAGAGGCGGCAGCAAGAGCCCCTTTATACTCAAGCCGCAGCGTTCGAGTTATCTGGAGAATTAGATCATGTTAATGCCAAAACGCGTCAAGTATCGCAAGCAGTTTCGTGGGCGTATGCGAGGCCTGGCGAAAGGCAACACGGAACTCCTCCATGGCGATTTTGGATTGCAGGCAATGGCGCCGGGCTGGATCACCAGCCGGCAGATAGAAGCCATCCGCCGCACCATTGTGCGTCAGATGCGTCGTCGTGGTAAGTATTGGATTCGCATCTTCCCGGACAAGCCCGTTACAGCCAAACCGGCGGAAACGCGCATGGGCAAGGGTAAAGGATCCGTGGACCATTGGGTCGCCGTTGTCAAGCCTGGTCGCGTCATTTTTGAGATTTCCGGCGTGCCTGAGGATATGGCCCGTGAGGCGCTGCGGTTAGCCGGGTATAAGCTGCCTATCAAGACACAGGTCATTTCACGAGAAGAGGGAATCTAATGAGTAGTATTGTGGAATTACGTGAAATGAGTACAGAGAAGCTGGAAGAGGCGCTGGAGAATGCGCGGGAAGAAATGTACAACCTGCGTTTTCAACGGGCCACCGGGCGGCTGGAAAATTATTCGCAACTGAAGAAAACGCGCCAGGAAATCGCTCGTCTCGCCACCGTTCTGAACGCCCGGCAAGAAGCTATTGCCGCCGCTGCGCAAGAGGCGGAAATAGCCGCGGCTCTGGCAGGGAAAGAATGGCAGGCTGAAGCGCGTTTTGATTACGAGCTAAGCGTGTGGTTGGTGAATTTCACCGATAAAGAAGAGACCGCTTTGGCTAGCGCGCATGTCAACCTGAATAAGAAACAGTATGTCCCGCGCCAGGATCGTCGCCAGGCCAAACCAATGCGCCTGGTAACGAAGTATGAGATTGCAGGGTAAAAGAGATGAGAGAGCAACGTAAACGACTAATCGGAGTTGTGACCAGCGACAAGATGGACAAGACTGTGGTCGTGGCCGTGGCTACCACCAAGCGCCACCCGCTGTATGGCAAGGTGGTGAGTCTGGTGAAGAAGTATCAGGCGCACGACGAAAATAATGAGTGTCGCATCGGCGATGAGGTGCAGATCATTGAATCGAAGCCGATCAGCCGGCATAAACGATGGACAGTTATGGCCATCCTGAAGCGCGCCGAATTGGAATAGGAGACGAGGTCATGATTCAACAAGAGAGTCTCTTAAACGTAGCCGATAACTCAGGCGCCCGCGAAGTAGCCGTCATCCGCGTGATGGGCGGCTCCAAGCGTATTTACGGACACGTGGGCGACATTGTGGTGGCCACGGTAAAGAAAGCTTCCCCCAATGGGACGGTGAAGAAGAGCAGCGTGGTGAAGGCTGTTATTGTGCGCACTAATAAGGAATACCGGCGCGCGGATGGCAGTTATATCCGGTTTGATGACAACGCGGTTGTTATCTTAGGCACGGATGGTCGCACGCCTGTGGGCACACGCATTTTTGGCCCGGTGGCGCGCGAGCTACGCGAGAAAGGGTTTAGCCGTATTCTGTCACTCGCGCCAGAAGTGCTGTAGGAGAGGATGGTTATGCGTCTTAAAGTAAATGACCAGGTAGAGGTGATTGCCGGCAATTTCAAGGGCATACGCGGCAGCGTCAAGTACGTTTACCCGGAGAAAAATCGCGTCGTGGTGACGGGCGTTAACATTGTCAAGAAACACCAAAAACCGCGCCAGACAGGCGGGCGCCCGGCGCCCGGCGGCATTATTGAATTTGAAGCGCCGATTGATGCTTCAAACGTCATGTTGGTCTGCCCCACTACGGGCGAACTAACGCGCATTGGTCTCCGTCGCGACGAAAATGGGCGGCGGGTTCGCTACTCGAAAAAGAGCGGGCAAGCCTTAGACTAAGCTAACTGGCGCTGCGCCAGGCAGGCGTCGCCACCGCAAGACCTGCCTGCTACTCAGCCTGGAGGACAAGATGGGAATTACACCGCTGCCAGAGCAGTACAAAGAAACGGTTGTGCCCGCTCTGATGAAGGAATTTGAATATCGAAGCGTGATGCAAGCGCCTCGTATCGAAAAAGTTGTGATCAACGTCGGCCTGGGCGAAGCACTCGATAACCCGAAGGCGCTGGAATTTGCTGTGCGCGATATCACCCTTATTACCGGGCAGAAACCGGTGGTGACGAAAGCCCGCAAATCTATCGCCGGCTTCAAACTACGTGAAGGGCGCACCATTGGCGTCAAGGTCACGCTGCGCGGCGAACGTATGTGGAGTTTCTTAACCCGATTGATTCACGTGGCGCTGCCCCGCACCCGCGATTTTCAGGGCATTTCCCCTTACTCGTTTGATGGCCGTGGCAACTACACGCTGGGTCTGCGTGAGCAGTTGATCTTCCCTGAGATTCGGTACGATTCCATAGACAAGGTACGGGGAATGGAAGTAAGCATCGTAACGACCGCTAAAACGGATGAAGAAGGACGCCGTTTGCTGGGATTGCTGGGCATGCCGTTCAAACGCGACTAGGCCAGCAGGATAAGCGACATCCGTTTTAATTGAAAGATAAGGATAAAGATATGGCCAAAAAATCCATCATTGCGCGGGAAACCAAGCGTAAGTATAAGATTCGGGTGCGGAATCGTTGCAAGTTATGTGGTCGGCCACGTGGCTATATGCGTCGTTTTGGATTGTGTCGCATCTGCTTCCGGGAAGAAGCCTTAAAAGGGAACATTCCGGGCGTAGCAAAGGCAAGTTGGTAGAGGTAAGTGCATCATGTCAATGAGTGATCCGATTGCTGATATGCTCACACGCATACGAAATGCAGTAGAACGGCAGCACAAATCCGTTAGCATGCCCCATTCCAAAATCAAAGAAGCTTTGGCCGCAGTGCTGAAGGAAGAAGGGTATATCGCTGATTATGTGGTAGTGCCCGAACAGCCGCAGGCTGTGCTGCGCGTCCAATTGAAATATATTGGCGACCGCCGTACGCGCCACTCAGTTATCTCTGGTTTGGAACGTGTCAGCAAACCTGGCCGCCGCGTTTACGTGGGTAAAACGGAGATTCCCTGGGTGCTAAACGGAATGGGAATCGCCGTGTTGACAACATCGCAGGGCGTTATGACCGACAGCAAAGCCCGTCGTTTGGGCGTCGGCGGCGAAGTCCTGTGCAGAATTTGGTAGAAGAGGTATGGCATGTCCCGTATAGGAAAGATGCCTGTCCCTGTTCCGGCAGGTGTAAAGGTGGAAATTGAGGGGTCTGCGGTGATTGTGACCGGGGGCAAAGGTAAATTGTCCCAACAGTTTCACGCGGACATGATTATTGAGGCGGAAGATAAGACGCTGCATGTACGTCGCCCCAGCGATTCGCGCGAGCATCGGGCTTTGCACGGGCTGACGCGCGCGCTGTTAAACAATATGGTCGTCGGCGTCAGCCAGGGTTTTACGAAAAGGCTGGAGATCGAGGGCGTTGGTTACCGCGCGGAAATGCAGGGCGAGAATCTGGTGCTGTTTGTGGGTTATTCCCATCCAGTCACGATGACGCCGTCTAAAGACCTGTCCTTTGCGGTGGAAAATCGCGGCAAGACGATTATTGTCACGGCCACTGACAAGCAAGTGTTGGGCGAGGTTTGCGCCAAGATTCGGAAGCAGCGACCGCCGGAGCCTTACAAAGGCAAGGGTATTCGCTACGCTGATGAGATTGTGCGGCGCAAGGCTGGTAAAGCTGGTAAGGTTTAGTTTAGAGGTATAGACGATGTCTGTAAAATCTACGCAAGCACGTAAACGGCGGCAGCGTCGTGTTCGTATGAAGATTGCCGGCACGCCCGCGCGGCCACGACTAAACGTGTTCCGCAGCCTGGAACATATCTATGCCCAGGTGATTGACGATGAGGCGGGGCGCACGTTGGCGGCTGCTTCCACGATTGACAAGCAGTTAGGACCCCAGTTGGCGGGCAAGACGAAGAAAGAGCAAGCGACATTGGTAGGTAAGGCTGTGGCTGAGCGGGCCAGAGAACAGGGTATTGACCGGGTGGTTTTTGATCGCGGCGGTTACCTGTATCATGGGCGTATTAAGGCTCTGGCTGACGGCGCCCGCGAGGGTGGTCTTCAGTTCTAAAACGCACTGGAATGCCGGCAAACGGCCTTCACGGTGCGACCTGTCAGGAGAAAAGCATGGGTCAAAGAAGACAATCATTTCGTGACCAAGAGCGAGATGAGTTCGACGAACGAATTATTGACATCAAGCGCGTAGCCAAAGTGATCAAGGGCGGTCGCCGGTTCTCGTTCCGGGTCGTCGTTGTCGTAGGCGATAACAAAGGCAATGTCGGCTTTGGCATGGGCAAGGCGCGTTCTGTGCCGGACGCTATTCGCAAGGCGTTGGACACGGCGCGCAAATCCATGACGAAAGTGTCTATGGTGGGCACGACGATTCCCCACGAAGTGGTGGGACGGCACGGAGCCGCCAAAGTGTTGTTGAAGCCAGCCGCGCCAGGGACGGGCGTTATCGCCGGCGGCGGCGTGCGCGCAGTGATTGAGGCTGCCGGCTACAAGAACATTCTGTCGAAGTCTTTGGGCAGCGCAAATGTGTTAAACGTTATTCTGGCGACGTTGGACGGGTTGCACCAGTTGAAAAATGTGCAACAGGAAGCCTCGGATCGGAACAAAGAGAATGTTCTCGACGTTACGCCGTTCTGGGCGCGTAAGCAATGGCGGAATTAACCATGGCGAAACTGCAAATTACATACAGCAAGAGCGCAATCGGCTATGAAAAAAGCCAGAAGGCTACGATTAAGGCGTTGGGATTGCGCAAACTGAATCAGATTATTGTGCAAGAAGATACGCCGACTATTCGGGGTATGTTGGATAAGGTACGTCACTTAGTGACGGTGGAAGAGGTGAAGTAAATGAAGTTACACGATCTGCGTCCGGATCCTGGTTCCAGGAAAAAGCGTAAGCGAGTGGGTCGTGGTATTTCGGCGGGTCAAGGCAAGACAGCCGGCCGTGGTACCAAGGGGCAAAAAGCCCGCAGCGGCGGTGGCAAAGGCGTTTATTTTGAAGGCGGTCAGCTCCCGCTGGCGCGTCGCCTGCCATACAAGCGCGGGTTTACGAACATTCGCAAGGTATATTACACACCGGTTAATTTGAGAGATCTGGCGGAGTTAGATGCCGGCACACAGCTTGACCCAGACCTTATGGCGGCGGTTGGGCTCCTGAAAAAGTCAACCGAGCCGGTGGTGGTATTGGGCGATGGCGACGTGGCAGTAGCCCTGCGCATTAAAGCCCATCGCTTCTCAAAATCAGCCCGCGAAAAAATCGAGGCGGCAGGCGGGACGGCTGAGGTTCTTCCTCTTGTATAGCGTCGAACCAGAACAGTTGGAGGTATCCTGAAAAATGATTGAGTCTGTTCGCAATGCCTTTGCTTTACCCGACCTGCGCCGACGCATTCTGTACACCATTGGCATGTTGGTCATCTACCGCCTGGTATCTAACATTCCGGTGCCGGGCGTGAATCTGATAGCCTGGGAAGCGTTTCGTTCGCAGCCCAGCAGTAACAGCCTGATTGAGGTGCTGAATCTGCTGTCTGGCGGGGCAGTGAGCAACTTCTCCGTCATGGCTCTGGGTGTGTACCCGTACATCACGGCGTCCATTATCATGCAGTTGTTGCAGCCCATCATTCCGCAGTTGGAAGAAATGGCTTCCGAAGGGGAATCCGGGCGCAACCGGATTAACAAGATCACTTACTACATGACGATTCCGTTGGGCCTGCTGCAAGCTGTGGGGCAAATTCGCCTGATCGGCTTTAGCATTGGCGGCCTGGAACAGATCATGCCGAACTTTGGCTTCAGCCCCGCCAGCAACATCTTGCCGACAATAACCACTTTGATGGCGATGACGGCGGGTACCATGTTTGCCATCTGGCTGGGCGATTTGATCACGCAAAATGGCATTGGGCAAGGGGTGTCGCTGATTATTTTTGGCGGCATCGTCTCCAGAATTCCGGCTAATCTGGTGCAGTTGTTCACTATTCCAGAGCAGGTGGCGCGCATCTTTACGCTAATCGCTTTTGTGGTGCTGACGGTGGCGACGATTCTGGTTATTGTGGTCATCCAGGAAGGGCAGCGGCGCATTCCGGTGCAATACGGGCGGCGCGTGCGCGGGCGCAAAATTTATCAGGGGCAAAGCACGCATGTGCCGTTGAAGGTCAATACGGCAGGCATGATCCCGATCATTTTTGCCCAATCTCTGATTGCTTTCCCGGCTTTGATGGCCCAGTTCTTTATCACGGCTTCCAATGAAGGTTTTGTCAGCCGGGTGGCTACAGGCATCGCCAATACGTTTGGGCAAAACACAGGCTTTGTGTATTGGTCGTTGTATTTCTTGTTGGTCGTGGGCTTCACCTTCTTCTATACGGACGTGATGGTGCAGCAGCAAAAACTGCCGACTACGCTGCAACGCCAGGGCGGCTTCATTCCAGGCATTCGCCCAGGTAAGAAGACGGCGGATTATATTATGTCTGTAGTGCGGCGCATCACCCTGGTTGGCGCTATCTTCCTGGGGGTGGTGGCGGTGATGCCTGGCATTATGGAGTTGGTAGCCAATTTGTTGAACATCCAGGGGCTTGAGCAAAGCGTCCTGGTAGTGAATGGCGCCGGGCTAATCATCGTGGTGGGCGTCGTGATTGACACGATGCGACAGCTTGAAGCGCAACTGCTTATGCGCCATTACGAAGGATTCATAAAATAATGAAGTTCGTGGTGTTAATGGGCGCTCCAGGCGCAGGCAAGGGAACGCAGGCTAAGAAGCTGCAAGCCGAACTGGGGCTGCCGCAAGTGGCAACAGGCGATTTGTTCCGCGAGAACTTGAAAAACCAGACACCGTTGGGACAATTAGCCAGGTTGTATATGGATGCCGGCAAACTCGTCCCAGACGAGGTGACCGTAGGCATGGTGCAAGAGCGGCTTTCTCGCCCGGACTGCGCAGCGGGGGCCATCCTGGATGGCTTCCCGCGCACGCGGGCGCAGGCGGCAGCGTTGGATGACCTGCTGGCGGAAATGAACGCCGCTATTCACGTCGTTCCGTACATCCACGTCAATCAAGATGTGTTGGTAGAGCGCCTGCTCAAACGAGCGGAAATCGAGGGGCGCGCTGACGACAACGAAGAGACGATCCGCACCCGTATGCGCGTGTACCAGGAACAGACGCAGCCGCTGTTGGATTATTATCAGGAGTTATCCCTCCTGGTCGAAATCAATGGCGAGCAATCCATTGAGGACGTTTTCCAAGACCTGGTTGCCGTGATCAAAGAAGCGGTATGATCATCCTGAAGTCGCAGACGGAGTTGGCCCTGATGCGAGAAGCCGGGCGCATAAATGCCCGTGTTTTGGAGGCTGTGCGCGCGGCGGTGCGGCCTGGGGTCACGACCCTGTACCTTAACGAAATCGCCGAACATGTCCTGGAACAGCATGGGGCAACGCCCATCTTCAAAGGATATACGTTTGGCGGCAAACTGCCCCCCTACCCTGGCGCGCTGAACACCTGCCTGAATGAGGAACTGGTGCATGGCATCCCCAGCAGCAAGCGCGTCATTCACGAAGGGGATTTGCTCAGTATTGACTGTGGCACATTGTACAAAGGCTTTATTGGCGACTCGGCTTTTAGCATGGGCGTGGGGCAAGTAAGCCCGACCGTGTGCAAGCTGCTGGAAGTCACGGAAAGAGCGTTGTACGTGGGCATTGAACAGGCTGTGCCCGGAAACCGGGTGGGCGACATTTCCGCAGCGATTCAGGCTTTTGTGGAAAGTCATCAGTTGAACGTGGTACGCGGGTATGGCGGGCATGGCGTAGGGCGTTCTATGCACGAAGAACCGCACGTACCAAACTATGGTCGGGCCGGGCGCGGCGTGCAATTGCGTCCACGGATGACGTTTGCCATTGAACCGATGGTGCTGCAAGGTAAGAAAGATGTAGTTGTCAGGCCGGATCAGTGGACAGTTGCCGCAAAAGATGGCAAACTTACGGCTCATTTTGAACATACCATTGCCATTACAGACAATGGTCCAGAAATTTTGACAGTTTTTTGAGAGATAGTGCGGCGCGGGCGGCAAAGACAAGACAGGTCGCCGCCGCCAGTTTGCACGAGGAGTAAATGGCAATGAAAGTATCAGCATCGGTTAAGCGGCGCTGCCCTAAATGCAAAATCATTAAGCGCAAAGGCACTGTGCGCGTCATTTGCGTTAACCCCAACCACAAGCAGCGTCAAGGGTAGTAGCCGCAGTGCGCCCAGCAGCGAATGGCGCGGGCGATTCTGGCGTCTATTTATTCTTTATGGAGAATGTGAGAGGAACTTATGGCTCGTATTGCCGGCATTGACATACCCAACAACAAACGGGTAGAAATCAGCCTGACCTACATTTATGGCATAGGCAAGAAAACCAGCCAGGAAATCCTGGCGAAGAGCGATATCAATCCAGACGCGCGGGTAAAAGATCTGTCTGAAGCGGAGATCACGCGCCTGCGCCAGGTGATTGGCAGCGACTATGTGGTCGAAGGCGATCTGCGCCGCGACGTGCATATGAACATTAAGCGCCTGACAGAAATCGGCTGCTATCGTGGCCTGCGGCACCGCCGTCACCTGCCTGTGCATGGTCAACGGACAAAAACCAACGCCCGCACCCGTAAAGGACCGAAGAAGACTG
The DNA here is from genome assembly GCA_964421605.1 of uncultured Ardenticatenaceae bacterium. Taxonomy (GTDB): domain Bacteria; phylum Chloroflexota; class Anaerolineae; order Promineifilales; family Promineifilaceae; genus JAGVTM01. The sequence goes on from CAYQYJ010000021.1 coordinate 13,335, forward strand.
TGGCCGGGCGTGGCCGGCGCAAGGGCAAGTAATCATCAGGAGAAACCATGGGACGTAGACGACAAGCGCAAACTATACGAAAGAAGGTCAAGCGCATGGTGCCGCAAGGGCAGGCCCATGTCCGTGCAACGTTTAACAATACCATCATCACGATCACGGACGCGCAAGGGAACACCATTTGCTGGTCAAGCGCAGGCAATTCCGGCTTCAAAGGTTCGCGGAAGAGTACGCCTTATGCGGCGCGCATGGCCAGCCAGAATGCGGCCCGCCTGGCGCGCGATAATGGCGTGCAGGAAGTGGACATCATTGTGAATGGGCCTGGGCCAGGACGTGAGTCCGCTATTCGCGCGCTGCAAAGCTCTGGGCTGCGCGTGCGGGCGATTTACGACGTTACGCCTGTGCCGCACAACGGCTGCCGCCCGCCTAAGAAGCGCCGCGTCTAGTTTGCCCTGGGCGGCCATTGCCACAGAGCCGTAAGTTGTGTTCACGCGGCAGTCGCCTTTAGGGCGCGCCGCTTTTATTAGAAGCATTCCAATCAAAGTCATCAACAAAGAGAGGGAAGAAGGGTTGCCAAGCCTGTAAACCTCTCTTTAAGCTGTTATTTCATTGCCGGCAGTGTGCCGGCAGTGACCAGACTCGGAGGTAAAGTTGGCCAGATATACCGGTCCCGTGTGTAGGCTTTGTCGCCGCGAAGGCGAAAAGCTGTTTTTGAAAGGGTCGCGCTGCATGACCCCTAAATGTTCTTTTGAACGGCGCGGCTACCCGCCAGGGCAGCATGGTCGTGAAAACCAGTTCCGTCGGGGGCGCGCCTCTGACTATTTGTTGCAACTGCGCGAGAAACAAAAGGCGCGCCGCATTTATGGCGTCTTTGAGCAGCAGTTTCACAACTATTTTACCAAAGCGACCCAGGGCACTGGCCTGACGGGCACGAATTTGCTCATCATGCTGGAAAGTCGCCTGGATAATGTGGTATACCGCCTGGGGCTGGCGGACTCTCGCGCACAGGCGCGCCAGATCGTGGCGCATGGACATATCATGCTCAACGATCGCAAAACCACCGTCCCCTCAGCCATGGTCAAAGCGGGCGACACCATCTCTATTCGTCCCGAAAGCTCACGCCGGCCTTATTTCCGGGCGCGCCGTCAGGACATTGATGATCGTCGTGTACCTCGCTGGCTCATGTTAGACAGCGGTGAGTTGTCCGCCAAAGTATTAAACCTGCCCACGCGGGAAGATATTGACGTGTCGCTCAACGAACAGCTCATCGTTGAATATTATTCTCGCTAAAGCGTTGTGTGCTGTAACTGGCAGCCAAACGGCGCAGACTACGTCCCTTATAGCTGCAAAGCTTTGTGGTGGCAGTTAACACACAAAAGAAAAAGAGAGGTTAACTTTGGCTATCAGTAACCTGATTTTACCGAAGATTGAAAGTACGGCGATGTCGTCCAGATTCGGCCAGTTTGTTATTGGTCCCCTGGAACGGGGATATGGGACGACATTGGGGAATGCGCTGCGCCGCGTGCTGCTGGCTTCTCTGCCAGGCGCGGCGGTGACATCTATTCGTGTGAACGATGTACCGCACGAATTTTCGGCTATTCCGCATGTCCGCGAGGACATGATGCATCTGATTCTCAACATCAAGCAACTGCGGCTGAAACTGTATGGCGCGGATTCGGCGCGGGTTCGGCTGGAGGTACATGGCGCGGGCACGGTGACGGCGGCTGACTTGCAAGTGCCGGCAGAAGCCGAAGTCGTTAACCCTGGCCTCTACCTGTTTACCGTTGACTCGGACGACGCCTTCCTGGAAGTGGAAATGACGGTGGAAACCGGGCGCGGTTATTCCCCGGCGGAAGACCGGCTGCGGCTGCCCATTGGGGAACTGCCCGTAGACGCTTTGTTCAGCCCGGTGGTGCGCGTCACGTATGACGTGGAAAAGACGCGCCATGGTCAGGCAGCAGATTATGACCGGCTGACCATTAAGGTGTGGACGGACGGCACAATCAAGCCAGAAGACGCCCTGGCGCAGGCGGCTCAGATTTTGATTCAACAGATTCGCCCATTTGCCGGCATCAGCGAAGACACCCTCATCCCTGAAGAGATTCATGCTGAAGAGGAAACCATTCCCAACGAAATCTACGACACGCCTATTGAACATCTGGACTTGAGCGTGCGGGTTTTCAACTCGTTGAAACGAACGGGTATCACCAAGGTCGGCGAAATGTTGGAAATGCTGGAGCGGGGCGAAGAGACGATGTTAGCCATCCGTAACTTTGGCGAGAAGTCCCTGGACGAACTGAAGCAGCAACTGCAGGCGAAAGGGTTTCTGCCGCCGGACGAGAGAACAGCAGAAACGGAGTAATTCGTCCCCATTCCAGAATCGCTTGAACCAAGCGTTACACTGTTTGCGAGGTAAGTAATGCGACACAAAGTGCATGGTCGTCGGCTAGGCCGAAATTCCAAACAACGCAAGGCTTTGCGCCGGAATATGGTGGCCGATTTGATTTGTTTTGAAAAAGTGGTGACCACAGAAGCCAAAGCCCGTATGCTGCGGCCCGTCGCCGAGAAAATGATCACCCTGGCCAAACGGGGCGTGGTGGCGGGGAAAAGCAACCCTGTCCAGGAAGTTCACGCGCGCCGGCTGGCAGCGGCTCGTCTGGCTCGCTTCCGTACAATTGAGGACGAAGAGGGCTACTACGAAGATGTGGACGTGGTGCAGAAGTTGTTCAACGAAATTGCGCCGCGTTACCTTAACCGCCCAGGCGGTTACACGCGCCTGGTGAAAATTGGCAAGCGCCCTGGCGACAACGCCGATATGGCGGCTTTGCTGCTGGTTGAAGAGTAACAGCCAGCCTTCTGGCGAGCAGCGCCGCATCGGGTTCGTTTACTCTGTACGTTACAAGTGGAAAAGCAACGGTTTCGCGCTCTCATCGCGTACGACGGGACACAGTATTTCGGGTTTCAACGGCAGCGCGAGGATCAGGTCACTATTCAGGGCGCGTTGGAAACAGCGCTTAGAACAGTAACCGGCGAACCCGCAGCCATCGTGGCTGCGGGACGTACCGACAGCGGCGTTCATGCGTCGGGTCAGGTGGTTTGTTTTGACCTGGCCTGGCGGCATGGCGTAGACGCTTTGCAGCGCGCCTTGAACGTGAATCTGCCGGCAGACATCGCGGTCAGTCGCCTCGAGGTGACGCACGCGGCGTTTCATCCGCGTTTTGACGCCCGCCGCCGCGCCTACCGCTACCAGATTTACAATGAACCTGTGCGTAGTCCAGCTCACCGGCTTTATAGCTGGCACGTGAGCCAGCCGCTGGATATGGCGCAGATGAATGCGGCAGCCGCGCACTTGATCGGCGCTCATGACTTTGCTACATTTGGGCAGCCGCCGCAAGGCACAAACACCGTCCGTGAGGTTTTTCAAGCGGAATGGCGGCGCGAAACGGAGTTGCTGACATTTACCATCGAAGCAAACGCCTTTCTGTACCGGATGGTACGCAGCCTGGTGGGTTCTCTTAAACTCGTGGGCGAGGGCAAATGGACCGTTGCGGCGTTTGTCACAGCCCTGCATGGGTGCGACCGAAAGTACATTACCACTGTCGCCCCACCCTATGGACTTTTCCTGGTTTCAGTCACTTACTGAAACTGATGTACTAATTTGTTATGGTGGAGAAAACAAATGAACAAGACATTTGTAACCAAGCCCGCGGAAGTAAATAGACAGTGGTTTGTCGTGGATGCAGAGGGCCAGACATTGGGACGGCTGGCATCACACATTGCCACTATCCTACGCGGCAAACATAAGACGATCTACAGCCCCTCCGTAGACTGCGGCGACTATGTCGTCGTGGTTAACGCCGATAAGATTCACGTCACGGGCCGGCGGATGGATCAGAAAATGTATTACCGCTACTCGGGTTACCCCAGCGGATTGAGCGAGATTTCACTGCGCGACCAACTGCAGCGGTATCCCCACCGGGTGATCACTGCCGCCGTCAAGGGGATGCTGCCCAAAAATGCGTTGGGTCGCCACATGCTGCGGAAAATGAAGGTCTATGCCGGCCCCAACCACCCGCACGCTGCACAAAACCCCCAGCCGCTGGAGTTCTAGGAGGATTTGCTAGATGTTTGAAGGTTTTGAAGGGAAACAATATTACGAAGGCATTGGCCGGCGCAAGCGTTCTTCAGCGCGGGTGCGTATCTACCCCCAGGGTAACGGCGCTTTTATCGTGAATGGCAAAGAGGTGAAGGAGTACTTCCCACGCTTTGGCGACTACGAGACGCTGGTGGGGCCGCTGGAAGATACGTCCCTGGAGGGTCAGATGGACGTGACTGTGCTGGTCGAGGGCGGCGGCATCACGGGTCAGACCAGCGCCGTGCGTCTGGGGCTGGCGCGGGCGCTGGTCAAGTACGATGAAGAGTTGCGACCGCAACTCCGTTCCGAGGGGCATTTGACACGCGATGCACGCATTAAGGAACGCAAGAAGCCTGGTTTGAAACGGGCTCGCAAGGCGCCGACTTACACCAAGCGCTAACGCAGAACCGGTTCGTAAACCACGCCCTGTGCATTTACGATTATCAGCAGTAGCAACGAATTTCAAGACCCCGTAAGTCTTATCTGGCAAAGGACCAGAAAAAACCGCTGTAGAGCGGCAGCTTGCGGGGTCTTGTCTCGTTACTGATTGCTGAGTCTGGTCAGGTGGCTGCTTTGCCTATGCAGAACAGGGGCATAGTTATTGTTGGGTTGGGGCCGGGACCAGGTGAACTGCTGACACGACAGGCGTGGCAGACGCTCTCTACGGCTGCGTGTATCTACTTGCGGACGGCGCGCCATCCTGCCGTGGCGGATTTACCCCCAGACATACCACAAATCAGCTTTGACCCCATCTATGAGAGCGCGGCGCAATTCGGCGAGGTGTATCGTCAGATTGCGGCAGCTATTGTGGGCCGGGCCGCTGACGACGTGGTGGTGTATGCTGTGCCGGGGCATCCGGCTATTGGGGAAGCCAGCGTCAGCCATATTCAGGCAGCCGCCAGCGCGGCAGACATTCCAGTTACGATTATTGCGGGTCTCAGCTTTATTGAACCAACGCTGTCGGCGCTGCAAGTAGATGGCCTGGATGGTTTGCAGTTGTTTGACGCCATGGAGATGGCTGCGTATTTGCAGCCGCCGCTGAATCCAGACGTACCCACGCTTTTGGGTCAGGTTTACAGCCAATTGTTAGCCAGCGATCTCAAGTTGGCGCTGAACGCTCTCTTTCCTGATGAGCATCAGGTGGCGCTGGTGCACGCTGCCGGCACAAGCCAGGCGCGGGTAGAGTGGCTGCCGCTATACGCCATAGATCGCAGTCCTTACATTGACCATCTGACGACTCTTTATGTTCCGCCTTTGCCGCAAGCCAGCAGCCTGCCGGCATTAGCGGAAACGGTCGCCGTGCTGCGCAGCCCTCATGGCTGCCCCTGGGATCAGGAGCAGACGGCGCAAAGCCTGCGACCAGACTTTGTGGAAGAAATGGCGGAAGTGCTGGAAGCCCTGGACACAGGCGACAACGAATTGCTGCGTGAAGAGCTGGGCGACCTGCTTTTCCACATCGTGATCCAGACACAGATTGCCAGCGAGAATGGGGATTTTACGCTGGGCGACGTGATTGCGGGCATTGAAGCCAAACTGAAGCGCCGTCACCCGCACATTTGGGGCGACTGGGAAGTAAGCGATAGCAGCCAGGTCATACGCAATTGGGCAGCCTTGAAAGCGGCGGAAAAGGTCAAAAAGGCAGACCAACCGCACTCTATCCTGGACAATATTCCGTATACCTTGCCGGCATTGGCGCAATCGCAGAAAATACAGAAGCGGGTGCGCCAGATTGGCTTTGACTGGCGCGACATTGATGGCGTTTTTGCCAAGTTGGATGAAGAAAGAGACGAATTAAAAAGGGCGGCTAACAAGCAGGAACAGCAGGCTGAACTGGGCGATTTGTTGTTTGTGGCCGCCAACCTGGCCAACTGGATGAAACTGGATGGTGAAACAGCCTTACGCGAGGCTAATTTACGCTTCAACCGCCGCTTTCGGCAGCTAGAAGCGCTGGCTGCCAGCCAGCATATAAACCTGGCGCAGGCAGATTTTGACACGCTTAACCAGTTGTGGGAGGAGGCTAAAGCCAGCCTGGCGGCGGCCCATGAAGCTACGGAGGAAGAGGCGTGACGATTCTAAACGGCGTTCTTTTGGCCCTGGCCATCATCAGCTTGCTGGTAGCACTGGGCTTCCTGATGCGCGCATTTGGCGCGCGTAACCAGGCGCAGTCAGCCGCCTACAGCGTCGGGCGGCAAGAACTACGACGCGATATGCAAGTAGACCTGGTGCGGGGCGCAGCGTTCTTGCTGGTATCCCTGACAGTCTGGGCCGTGTTTGGTCTGAGTTTGCAGCCAGGACGGGTGGATGCCAATCTGAGCGCCACGGCGACGGTCACCGTGGCGTCAGCGGCTACCAGCACCGTCACGGCAGCCCCCACAGCCACCAGCACCCAAACCCCGGCAGGGACAAACACACCAGCCCCCACGCCTACCACGCCGCCGGACATTCCCACACAGACCCCCTCCCCCACCCCGACGCCCACAGACACCCCCAGGCCGCCCACAGCCATTGTTAACAGCCCCAACGGTCTGTATCTACGCGAGCGACCAGGCGGCGTGCAGCAATTGGAGTTAATCCCGGATGGCGCCGAACTGTTGCTGCTGCCGGGACGGGAAACAGTGAATGATCTGGAATGGCAGCAAGTACGAACTTCCACAGGCAACGAAGGATGGGTGGCGGTGGAATTCATTATCTATCAACAAGACCAATAATCAGCCCTCAAGCAACCTGACCCTGGCGCGGCAAAGAGAACCTGCTGCGCCAGGGTTTTTCGTATGGCGGGAACTGACACAGCGCCGCCCTCTCTTTTCCACACCCCCTGGAGGCCACTATCATGGCACAATCGCTTTTTGGGCACCCCGATGGCAACGTTTTTTACCGCAAAATGTCTCATCGCCGTCCCATGATCTCCCACGGCGACGGCATTTACCTGTATGATATGGCTGGCAAACGGTATATTGATGGCTCTGGCGGGCCCCTGGTGGTCAACGTGGGGCATGGCCGCGCGGAAATTGTGGCTGCCATGCACAAACAGGCGCTAGACGCCGCTTATGTTCACGCCATCATGTTCACCAGCGAACCGTTGGAACAATATTCGCGCGAGCTGGCGCAGGTAGTCCCGCTACCCGAACCGCGCTTTTATTTTCTGGGCAGCGGCGCGGAAGTAGTAGAAGGAGCGTTGAAACTGGCGCGCCAGATACAAATGGCGCGCGGCGAAAATGGACGTTACCTGGTAATTTGCCGCTCCCTCAGCTATCACGGCATGACGCTGGGCGCACTGAGCGTGAGTGGGCGACCAAGTATGCGCACCCCTTATCTGGGTTTGTTGCAAAACATGCCCCACATCCGCCACCCTTACCCCTATCGTTTCCCGGCTACAGGCGAAGAGTTAGCCAGCCGCCTGGAAGAATCTATTCTGGCGTATGGGCCGGAAAATGTGGCTGCTTTTATTGCGGAACCCATCAGCGGCGCCAGCCTGGGGGCGGCGACGCCGCCTGACGATTACTGGCCCCGCATCCGCCAGATTTGCGACCGATATGGCGTCCTACTTATCTCGGATGATGTACTGGTGGGCATGGGACGCACGGGTAAGTGGTGGGGCTTGCAGCATTGGGGCGTGCAGCCGGATATTTTGGTCACGTCTAAGGGGGCGGCAGGCGGCTATTTCCCGCTGGGCTTTATTGCCGCCAAAGGGACAGATATTGAGCAAATCCGGCAGACGTTGGGGGATTTTAACCATGGCGGCACGTTCAGCCATCATGCGGTCGGCGCTGCCGCCGGGCTGGCGACGCTGCGCATCATACAGCGGGAGCAGTTGGTAGAAAACGCGGCGGCTATGGGGGCTGTGTTGGGATTCAAACTACGCCAGGCGCTGGCAAATCACCCTTACGTGGGCGATATTCGTGGTCTGGGTTTGTTTTGGGCGATTGAGTTTGTGCAGGATCGAGAGAGCAAAGAGCCGTTCCCAGCCAGCCGGGGTCTGGCGTGGAAAATCTGGCAGCGGGCTTTTGACGCGGGTCTGGTTGTGTATTATTCGCAGGGCTGCGCCGATGGGCGGGATGGGGATTTGATTATGTTGGGGCCGCCGTTGATTATCAACGAAGGGCAAATTGAGGAGATGGTGGGGATTTTGGTGGAAGCGGTGCAAGCCGAGTTGGGGCAGCCGGCCATGGCGCTGGCTTAAAGAGAAAATCACAGATTGCGCAGATTACACAGATTAGACGTTAATGGATGCGATTGACAGAATTCAGGAGCAGTTTGGCAGGAATGCCGGCAAATACGCCACCAGCCAGGTACACGCTCAGGGAGAAAGCCTGGGGCGTCTGGTGGAATTGACGCAGCCGCAGGCGCAGTGGCTGGCGCTGGACGTGGCGACGGGGGCGGGCCATACGGCGCTGGCTTTCGCGCCGCTGGTGCGGCATGTGTGGGCGGTTGATCTGACGATGCCGATGCTGCTGGTGACCAGAAAGCTGGCAAGGGAACGGGGGCTGAGCCATGTGTCGCTGGCGCAAATGGAGGCGGCTCACTTTCCCTTCCCCGAGGAGAGTTTTGACTTGATTACGTGCCGCATTGCGCCACACCATTTTGAGGATGTGGCGGGGTTTGTGCGTGAGGCGGCGCGGACGCTACGACCGGGGGGCAAGCTGGCGGTGGCGGATAATATTGCGCCAGGCAGCCGGCTGCGGGGGAAGAAGGGGAAGAGGGAGAGAGATGCCGGCATCTACGTCAACGCCATTGAAAAACTGCGCGACCCCAGCCACAACCGCTGCCTCAGTCTGGACGAATGGCTGGAGTTTTTTCAGCAAGCGGGTCTGGGTTCTATACAATATGAAACGCTAAGCAAGCGGATTGAGTTCGATGAATGGGCGGCGCGTATGGGCGTGGCAGGCGCAGACCTGACTCGTCTGCGCGTTCTGTTCGCTCAAGCTCCTGCTGCCGCCGCCGAATTCTTACAACCCCGATTCACGGGGAATCGCCTCGATTTTCTGCTCTGGGAAGTCGTCATCGTAGGCACAAAAAGTTAAGAAAGTTCTCCTCCCAGTCCCGTTGTCTGACCTGCCGCTTCTCTTTTCGCAAACCAGCGCTTAAATGATCTTGCAGATTCGCGGCTGGGGGCGCCGTTGAGTAGGGCTATAACTGGAATGAGTTCATCTAAATTTTCCCAAAAGATAATATCGCGCTCATTTGTGTCTTCAAACACACGCCAGTTCTCTCGCTCGGCAACCGATGCGACCAGCAGGCGTGGATACCAGGCAAGCGGCACTAAGATGATGCGTCCATCTTCAAGGGTAACAGATAGCATTTCAGGTGTAAATCCCACGTTTTCGACACGCGGCTGAACTTCAATCGTTACAGTGCTCATCCCACATTTCCAGAAATAGCATTCGGTTTTGATTTACAATTTTGAAAGCATCCCGCAAATCGCCTGCATTTAAGCCCTTATTTCTTTCCAGTTCTACCGGTTCTAGCCAGAATTTTGCGCCCGGCGCGTTGCGGTTCTTGCCTTTCGCCAGATGAATATGCGGCGGCTCAGTGCAATCATACGAGACAAAGTAACAAAGAAACTCGCCGATAAGTCTTGTAGGCATAATTACCCTTGACAATGATTTGGGGGAATTATAACATCAAATGCACATCTTCTGCATCTCGCCTGGGTGCACTGTTTGGCGGATGCGGTGAAATATGAATGGGCAGTTTGGGCTGTCCGCTAACTGTGATAAGGGGCGCAGCGAGCGTTTGCGTCATTCACGTCAGGATTTCTACCTATGAGCGAATACCGTTTTGAAGCTTCTCAACAGATCGCTGCGCCAGCAGCGCT
>CAYQYJ010000022.1:0-4079 GCA_964421605.1 uncultured Ardenticatenaceae bacterium
ACTTAATACATGATGGCTTGAGCCGCCACGTCCCGGCCTTGCTCAGTTAATACCAGGTTGCCATTCTGGCGCATAATCAGGTGATTTCGTTCAGCCCGCCGCACCACCTGGGTGGCAAAAGTAGGTTCCCAACGCAAATGGTAAATCAGGTGGTCCACGCGGCTTTCTTCGTCTGCTTCGGGCAAACCTTCGTGATTGAATAAGTGAATCGCCAGCGCCGTCTGGGCAAACGTCCATTTTTGCTGCCGCCGCCGCTGCACTATAGCCGCCAGACCTCGCTGTGGCGCGAAAAGAAAAGCCAACGCAAACAATCCGCCCAGCATGGTCACCATCGAACCGCCAATGGTGCTGTCCAGAGTGTGCGACAACCAGTAACCGCCAAAAGCGCCAGCAGCGCCAATGATGGCGCTCAAACCCAACATAACGGGCAGCCGATCCGTCAACAAGTACGCCGTCGCTGGGGGCACGATCATCAAGGCAATGACCAGGATGGAACCAACGGCGTCAAAAGCGCCCACCGCCGTCACCGATACCAGGGACATCAGCGTGTAATGAATCAGCGTTGGCGAAAAACCCAGCGCCGCCGCCAGGGTGGGATCGAAAGTAGAGAGCTTCAGTTCTTTATAGAACAATGAAATGAACAAGACGTTCAGCAATAAAATACCGCTCATGATCATCAAACTGCGGGGAGCCAGATCAATGCCAGCCAAAATGAAGCGATCAAATGGGGCAAACGCCAGATCTCCCTGGAAAATAACGTGGGCGTCCAGATGGATATTGCGCGCAAAGACAGAGATGAGGATCACGGCAATGCTGAACAATGCCGGAAAGATAAGGCCAATGGCCGCATCCTCTTTTACCAGGCGGGTTTTGGTCAGCAGTTCCGTCAGGCTGACAGTGAGAACGCCAATAGCCGCCGCGCCTACGATAAGCAGCGGGTGTCCATATTCTTGAACCACGAAGTACGCCAGCACAATGCCCAGCAGCACCGTATGGCTAATGGCGTCGCTCATCATGGCTGTGCGGCGCAGCACCAAAAACACGCCGGGTAGGGCGCAGGCTGCCGCTGCTACCGCCGCAATGAGTTGGATTTCGATTTGGGCCGTTGTCATGATAACGTCTCCGTTGTTTGCATCTGGGTTAATTCCTGCTGCGACAGCTGTGTTTGCGACAACAGGCGGCGCGCCTCAATCACGCCGGCGCCGGTTAAAGCCCATGTTTCTGGCGCCGTTTGCTGCACCAGTTGACGGCTGGCTAAAACAGCCAACGATTCCCGCACTCCGCCGCGTCCTGCGTTCATAGCGCGCAGCACGTCTACAGAATGGGGATGGCGGGGATCATGGTGCTGCATGCCTAAGGTGTACAGGTCGCTCAGCACCGTTTCCAGGCGCAGTCGGTTCCGGTTACGCCGCTGTTGGAACCAATGCCAGATCAGGCCGCGGTTGGGAGCGAATAACATAGAGATAAAGGTCAGGGCGCTGATTATCAAGACGATGACGGGGCCGGTGGCCAGCCCTGGAGCCAGGCTGCTGACAACAGCCCCACTGACGCCGCTGACCGCCCCAAACAGCGCCGCCAGCAGTACCATCACGCCCAGGCGGTTAGTCCACTGGCGAGCCGCTGCCGCAGGAGCCACCACCATGGCGCTCATCAGGATCACGCCTACCGCCTGCAAACCAATGACGACAGCCACTACCAGGAGGGTGGTGAGCAGGATGTCCAGGAAGCGGGTGGGGTAGCCCAGGCTGCCGGCATATTCCAGGTCAAAACTCAGCAGCTTAAACTCCTTCCAAAACAGGGCGATCAGGGCCAGCGCCGCCACGCCAATGATCCCCATAGTTACCACGTCCCGCTGCAACAGCGCCGCCGCCTGACCAAAGAGAAAACGGTCCAGCCCGGCCTGGCGGGCATCGGGCAGACGCTGCGTCAGCGCCAGCAGCATTAAGCCAAAGCCAAAGAAGACAGATAGCGCCAGACCCAGCGCGCTGTCCTCCTTGATGCGCGTGTGCCGCACAATAGCCAGCACCAGCAGCGTCGCCAGCCAGCCAGCCAGCAGCGCGCCCAGAATGAGGACGAGGGAAGTTTTGCTGCGCGTCAGCAAAAAGGCGATGACCACGCCCGGCAGCGCGGCATGGGAGATGGCATCGCCTAACAGGCTTTGGCGGCGCAAGAGGGCAAAGCTGCCCAAGGCGCCGCTGACAATGCCGATGAGGGCTGTGCCGATGGCTACGGTGCGCAAGGTATAGTCAAAAAAGAGGTCGTGAACGATTCCAGTGAAGTCCATAGGAAACCCTGTTGCCGCGGCGAAAACTACGCGGGCGTACGGCTGAGAAAGGCTACGCGCCCACCATAAGTAAGGCGCAAATTCTCTTCGGTGAAGATGTCGGCCACGGGCCCGCTGGCGATGCGGCGCACGTTGAGCAGCGTGACCCAATCGAAATATTCCGGGACGGTTTGCAGATCGTGATGTACGACGATGACGGTCTTGCCGGCATGTCGCAGCTCTTGCAGCAGCAGCACAATGGCCCGTTCCGTGGTGGCGTCCACGCCCTGAAACGGTTCGTCCATGAAATAAATCTGGGCGTCTTGAGCCAGCGCCCGCGCCAGAAAAACGCGCTGCTGCTGCCCTCCCGAAAGCTGGCTGATCTGCCGCCGCGCAAAGTGGCGCATCCCAACTTTGTCTAAGGCTGCCAGCGATATCTCGCGCTCCCGCGCTGCCGGTCGCTTAAACCAGCCTAGATGGCCGTAACGCCCCATGGTCACCACGTCCAACACGCTGGTGGGAAAGTCCCAGTCCACGCTGCCTCGCTGCGGCACGTACCCTACCAGGTGGCGCTGAGCGATGTAGGGCTGCCCATAAATGGCGACCTGGCCGGCCGCGGGCTTCACCAGGCCCAGAATCGTTTTGATCAGGGTTGTCTTGCCGGCGCCGTTTGGGCCGACTATAGCCATCAAAATGCCGGCAGGCACGTGCATGTCAATGTCCCATAAAACAGGCTTCTCATGATAGGCTACCGTCAGGTCGGTTACTTCCAGGGCTGCACTTGTCTGATTCATTTCATCCTTCCTCACTGGCTGAGCGCGTCTGCCAACGTTTGGGCGTTGTAGCGCAACATGCCAATATAAGTTCCCTCTGGCGTTCCCGGCGTGCCTAACGCATCGGAGTAAAGCTGCCCGCCAATGCGCACGTCAAACCCCTTCGCCTGAGCCGCCGCCTGTACCGCTTCAATGGTGCGTGGCGGGACGGAAGATTCAACGAAGATTGCCGGCACTTCTCGCGCCACAATAAAATCAGCCAGAGCCTGCACGTCATTCGTGCCCGCTTCTGACTCGGTGCTGATCCCTTGCAAGCCGCGCACTTCCAGACCATAAGCCCGCGCAAAATAACCAAACGCATCGTGCGCCGTGATCATCACCCGCTTTTGCGCTGGAATCCGCTCAATTTGCTGCCGGATGAAGGCGTCCGTCGCTGTTATTTCCGCCAGGAACGCTTCACTGTTTTGTTGGTATTGCGACGCATGGGACGGGTCAGCCGCTATCAAGACATCCCGCATTTCTGTGACCACCAGCCGCCACAGTCCCAGATCATTCCAAATGTGAGGGTCCCAGGGGGTGTTGGCCTGCCAACGCAAAAGCTGGTCTTCTGGCAGCAGATCCCCCACACCCACCACGGTGACGCCCCGCAAAGACATCTGTTCTAACACGCGCGTCATCTGCGCCTCCAGGTGCAATCCATTGTAAAAGATGATGTCCGCCTCTCCCAATGTGGCGACATCCCCTTCTGTGGGCACGTACAGATGCGGGTCTACGCCAGGGCCAAAGAGTCCAGTCAGCTCAATTGCATCGCCGGCAATGTGGGCCAGGGTGTCAGCAATTTGCCCCGTTGTGGCTACAACTTTTAGCTTGCCTGTGCTGTCCGGAGTCTCTGTCTCTGCCTGGCAAGCGGTTAAAAGTAACAACGCCGCCACAATGAAGTTAAAGAGAGTAAGTTTTCGATTCATGACACGTCCTTGATTGCACTGTTTTGGGTAAGCGGGAACCCCGCTCCTACTTTTTACGGGATGAGGTTACCGTTTTAG
>CAYQYJ010000022.1:4179-22537 GCA_964421605.1 uncultured Ardenticatenaceae bacterium
CTGGCAGAGTTTTGTAATCTCTTCCCCACATCAACAGAAACAGCGCGCACCCAAACGTTCATCGCCGGAGATGGTTCGGAATGGCAAAAAAAAGACCGGGCAAATGCCCGGTCTTCAAGCGTTCTATTCGTTTAAGAGAAAACCCGGCAGCTTTTCATGCCGTCTGGCGGTTACGATACAGTTTTGGGTCTACCACCCCTACCATTTTCTCTATATCCAGCGTCCCGTGCAGGAACTCATTGACGGCTTCCGCCTGCTCAGTGGGGTCGGTCAGCATTTCGTTGTAACTGATGTACAGCACGTCTACATTGGGCTGTTTCGCCAGCCATGCTTCCACTTGCTTCAGGTGCGCCTGGAAGAGGGCGGCCATTTGGGCGTCGTTGACCTTGTCACTGTCTGTGCCGCGACGAACCATCATCTTTTTTTGCGAACGCAGCGTTTCTTCGATGGCGCGGCGCATAAAAATGACCTTGTATTGGTAGTCGTCCGGCAAATGCTTCAGCAGCGCCGAAATCACCTTAACGACTTTGCCGCGCGCCTCAACTACCCACTCCTTATCCCCTTTGTCAAGCTGCTTGACGCGCTCGAACTCGTAATACCCTTTGGGGTTGTCGGGATCAGGCTCACGAATCTCATCGGTTAAGACTGCCAGCCCGCCAACTTCTAACATTTTCATCATCATGGACGTCCCGGAGCGGGGCAGTCCAGATACGATTACGACAGTTTCGCTATCTAACATTTTCTCGCCCTTCTTCAAACTGATTCATTATCCAACGCGCGCTTTGTATCACGTCCGCCCGGAAACCGCAAGGGTCTTGCGGAAGCCGCAAGGGTCTTGCGGAAGCCGCAAGGGTGTCAGGCTGCCGGTGTCACGGGAATCTGCGCCAGCCGGTCCAGGCTAGAGGCAACGACGTCAAAACCGCCCTGCCAGAACGCGGCGGAGTGCATGTCAATGCCGGCACGTTCCAAAATAAACGCCGGGGAGGCAGACCCACCTGCCGCCAGGATCGCCTTATAACGGGGCTTGAACGCCTCGCCCTCGTGCAGATATTGCTGGTAGAGCGATAACACCAATAGCTGCCCAAAAGCGTACGCATAAACGTAAAACGGGACGCTGTAAATATGGGGGATTTCCACCCATTCCACGCGAAAATCATCGCTCAAATCCAGGGAACTGCCAAACTGCTCCGCCAACAGCCGCAGATACAGATCCGACAACGCATCCGCAGACGCGCCCTGGGCAATCTGCTCATGCGCCTCGCGCTCAAACAAAGCCAGATAAGCCTGGCGCATGATGGTGGCATAGGCGTCGTCTAACTGCGTAAACAACAAATCCCGCTGTACGTCCGGGCTGGGGTCTTCCGCCAACAGCCGGTCAATCAACAACATTTCGCCAAAGGTAGACGCCGTCTCCGCCAGGGGCAGTGACGATTGCTGCGTCAAAGCCGTGTGGTGCGCCGCCAGCATACTGTGAATGGCATGCCCTAACTCATGCGCCAGCGTGGCTACATCGTCAGGTCGCCCCTGGTAAGATTGCTGCACCCAGGGCGTCAGGGCAGGTTCAATCGTGGCGCAAAACGCGCCGCTGCGTTTGCCTCTGCGCACTTCGCTGTCAATGTGGTTCTCGGCAAACACGCGCTGCGCCATATACGCGATTTCTGGATCAAATTCGGCAAAACTGCGCAGCACCAGGTCCGCCGCCTCAGCAAAAGAGTACCGTTTGCTGGTGCGGGCGATGGGGGCGTAAATATCGTAGCGGCGCAGTTTTTCCACGCCCAACCATTTCGCTTTCAATTGGAAGTAGCGGTGGAACAAGGGAGCGTTCGCCTGGCAGACTGCCAGCAGCGTATTTACCACGTCATCCGGCACGTCGTTGATCAGATTACGCACGGAGATGGGCGAGGCAAATCCGCGCAGGTTAAGGTGTTCGCTGCGCCAGTTGCGGGCTACAGATTGGTAAATCTGCCCCAGAATGGGGGCATCGGCGGCGTAGACCTGGTGCAGCGCCTGGTAGCAGGCCGCCCGCGTATCCGGGTTTGGGTCGCGGTAGTAAGATTGCAATTCCCCCCGCGTCAACTCTTTTTCAACGCCCTCTATGGTTAGCTTAAAGGTGTAGCGGTTGGTAATGGCATCATACAGCGTGGTCAGGGCGCGCACCCCATTCACGTCTTTGAGGTTGATAATCTTTTCTTCCGATTCCGACAGGGTGAACGGTTTCTGCCGGCGCAGGGCATCCAACCAGTAGGCATAATCGCCGCTGACAGCCATCAGACGGGCGGCGTTGGCTTCGTCCAGGTCTTTCCACCAGAGGGAGAAGAAGAGAGTGCGGTTCTCGCTCTCCGCCATCCATTGGCGCATCCGGGCTTGAAAAGCCTGCGCCTGCTGATCCTGGGTGTCTGCGGCAAAGCTGAGACTGGCAAATCCGAGCAAACGGCTGGACTGTCTATCCAGGTGTTCATATTGGGTCAAAATGGCGACAAACTCTTTTTCTTCCAGATCAGGCTGCAGCTTCTGGCGCAGCGCCTCGAAGCGGCTGAGTTGGTCATTCAGATCGTTCAGAGCGGATTCGATTTCCGGGCTGTCCAGCGCGGGGAAAAGATCGTCCAGGCTCCAACGTTGTTGTTGGTAAGCAACTTGGGTGGGATTCACGTTATTCATTCTCCTGTAATTTGTCCAGGCACAGCGGCGTTAGCCGCCAGCAGAACGCAAGGGCAGGGTGTCTGTGCGCTGGCGCAGCTTTATCACGCTCTGCCCGGAATAATACCCTTTACGCAGGCTCAGATTGGCGTAGATCAGGGCGCCGCGCCCGACGACGCAGCCGGGGTTTAGCACGGCGTTACAGCCTGTTTGCACGCCATCGCCCAATATGGCGCCCATTTTAGTCAAGCCTGTATCATACCAGACATCGTGAATGAAAAGCTGGATAGTGGGGCGCTGGCCTGTCTGGGGATCCTTGACGCTGTTGATAGCCAGGTTGCTCAGTTTTGTGCCCGCCCCCAGATTGACGCCGCCGCCCAGAATGCTATCGCCGATGTAGTTAAAGTGGGGGGCGTGGGCCTGCGGCAAAAACAGGCTGTTTTTCGCCTCGCTGGCGTGGCCTAACACGCTGCCTGCCAGCAGAATCACATTTTCGCGCACCAAAGCGCCGTGCCGCACCACCGCGCCCGCACCAATGTACGCAGGCCCTTCAATGTACGCCCCTGGCTCAATACGGGCGTCGGGAGCAACGTAGATGGGGCGATCGCTGAGGTACGCGCCGGGCATAATTTGCCCTGCCAGGGTCTGGCGACCCGCAGTCAGGCGCTGCACGTGCGCCGCCAGGCGGGGGAGCGCCTGCCAGACCAGATCAATGCCGGCAAAAATCTCCGCCGCCAGGGGATCGTCAAGCAAAAAAAAGTCGGTAGGATGGAGCATAGACGTCATTCCAGTTACCGTCCAGCCTTCAAGGCCAGGCAAGACTATAGAATTCTAGCGTATATTGGCAGCAGGGGGTATACGTTAGCCAGAAGTTGAGCCGCCTTTGCTGCGGCTCATGTTGTCGCCGCTCAAGAGTTGGGATCAATCCGGTTAACTGCCGGCAACCATTGGGCGGGGTTCTACGACGACACGCAGCGCTGTACGCTCGTGCCCCTCAATATCCACTTCAACGAAGGAGGGCGTGCAAATGATGTCAATATTTTCTTCCAGCAGGTAGCCGCGGGCAATGGCAATTGCTTTGATGGCCTGATTGACGGCGCCAGCGCCAATCGCTTGCACCTCTGCCCGTCCGCTCTCACGGATAACGCCAGCCACGGCGCCGGCCACAGCCGCAGTGCGGGAAGTGGCGGATACTTTAATGATACTCATTTCATGTTCTCCGATCTGGGGGGGTCTCTTCTGCTTGAATGAGGGGCGAAAACTGCGCCCTTCATGTGTTAAGATGCGGGCAAATTGTGACGGAGGATGAGTCTGAACTGGCTAGAGAACAGGCGGGTTGCCAAACCGCCTGGTTATTAGCATTCTAGCCAATTCGTTATGCCGTTGTCAAGCATTCCGTAAGGGAAGGGGGCGGTTACGTCGCGCTTTATGGTAACCAGTCGGCTGCCCTTTTCACCCCATGTTAAATAATACGCCTGTAAGTTACATTACGCCGCGGCCAAATCAGGCCTGCTAATCTTTTAGCAGAACCATGACCGCCAGAAATCCCTGGTCTTATGCAAAGCTGGTACCCCCACATATGGGGATGCCCCCCTTATTCTGCCACAGTAGTGGGTATTTTGGTTGGCCTTTATCGTTTCCAGGTTAATTTTTGTAATATTTTTAACATTTCCCCTTTCTAAAAATATTGTACCTTTTAAGGCAATTCACGCTATTTTCAATTGCATCTCACCCGGCCATTTGTTAGAATGTTCGTACCGTTGTCGTTTGGTCACTTGAGCCAAACATCGCCATCCACGTCATTGCTCTGCCGGGAGAATCCGTCGAGAAATGGGCAGAGCGGGACCAGAATTGTTGTGAGCTAAACGCCCTGCACTGCTGTTTGGGCAGCTTCTCTACAACAGCATCACTGGAAGTTCGCTCTGGTTGAGCGAGCCACAAAACAGCCGCAGACCCGTTGTCACTGACAACAGGCTGGAGGCTGAACTATAGAAATCGTTCGTGGGGGAGCAGCGGAAACCCGCGAGCCATTCCAGTGGCAAGACAACGGTCAACATATCTATGAATTGGTGAGCATTTTGCTTACGCCATGATTTTTGCTTTGTTCATGGTGGTATGTCGCTTTTTGTCTTGCACAAGGAGGTGGTACGCGTGTCCCCTGAATCAGCCTGGAAAGCAACTCTGGGCGAACTCGAATTACAGATGACCAAAGCGACCTTTAACACGTGGCTGCGCGACGCCCGTCTGGTATCGGGCGATACGGGCCGGTATGTCATTGGCGTCCGCAATGGTTATGCCAAAGATTGGCTGGAGAACCGTCTTAAAGACACTATCTTGCGCACTTTGGGCGCTATTCTGGGGCAACCTGTAGAAGTCGGTTTTGTCGTCTGGTCTGATGGAAATGGCTCTACTGCAGCGCCCACTGTGAATGGTCATGGGGCGAAGTCCCCTATCACTAACAGCCGCAACGCTGGCAATCCTCTGTTGGATGAAGACGGTTTACGCAACAATGGTTACCGCTTCTCTACGTTTGTGGTTGGTCCCAGCAACCGCCTGGCGCACGCCGCGGCGCTGTCTGTAGCCGAAAATCCGGGTCGCACCTACAATCCTCTCTTTATCTATGGTGGGGTGGGGTTGGGTAAAACGCATTTGCTGCAAGCTGTGGGGCACAAGTGTCGGGACAATGGCTACCGCGTCTTGTATACGTCCTCAGAAACATTCACGAACGATCTTATTCAGTCTATTCGCAGCCGTGACACCGTGCAGTTTCGGGAGAAGTATAGGTCTCTGGATGTGCTGCTCATTGACGACATTCAGTTCATTGCCGGCAAAGAAAGCACCCAGGAAGAGCTGTTCCACACCTTTAACGAACTGCACAGCAACGGCAAACAGGTTGTGCTCTCCAGCGACCGCCCGCCGAAAGCGATGGTTACCCTGGAAGCCCGCTTACAATCCCGTTTTGAATGGGGCTTGATGGCGGACATTCAGCAGCCGGACATAGAGACGCGGCAAGCTATTCTGGAAGCCAAACTGGAAAACAGTACGATTGACGTGCCGCGGCACGTGCTGGAAACCATCGCCCGAAATGTACGCAACAACATTCGCGAGTTGGAAGGGGCGCTCAACAAAGTGATTGCGTACGCGGAGTTAACTGGAGGGAAGGTTGACGACCAACTGGTGATGATGGCCCTGGCGGATTTATTGCACTCTACCGAAAAAGTAACTGTACCTCAGGTGCTGGCAGCGGTAGCCAACCACTACCGGGTTTCGCTGGAATCCTTGACCGGCAGCAGTCGCAGCCGGGCGGTGGCCTTCCCCCGGCAGATGGCTATGTATCTGGCGCGCACGGAAACGGACGCCTCGTTCCCACAAATTGGCGGTTATCTGGGCAACCGCGACCATACTACGGTGCTGTATGGGTATGAAAAGATTGCCGGCATCGTAGAAACTGATGCGAACGTGCGCCGTGACGTGCTCAAGATCAAGTCCAATCTGTACGAAGCTGCTTCAGCCTGACACTCTCCCTCCTCCTGAAGGGTAAGGACTGGCAGCCTTACCCTCCCCGGAAAAGGTCAATCTTTGCGGATTGGCCTTTTTTGTTTGTCTGACCTGGCGCAGTTTTGGCGAGTGCGCCAGTAAAATCAGGATGTTGTCCAGCTACTGCAAATATGCTGTCTGTGGATAACTGGGGGAAAGCTGTGGAAAAGCAGGGGGATTGGGGGATAAAACAGCGGAATGCCGGCATTCCATCATCCCCACATATAGCCTTTTCTGCGGGACTGCCCGCAAATCTACAGGTAACGTCCGCCAACGCGCTGCGCCGCGTATCCTGGTTCTACGCTCTTTTCGCCCTATTTATCCACAAATGCCGGCAGCCCTGCACCCGCCAAACGCCCTAACTATGGCTATCCTTGCACGACCCTCCCCACATGTAGGCGCGCAGGAACTGTTATACACATATCAACACCCCCTACTAACTACTGCTAAGAAATAACCATCTGGCAAAAGGGTGGGGAAAGTTGTGGGACAAAAAGCTTCCGCCAGCGGCGAAGGGGCAGTGAACCGTGAACAGTCCTGACAGTTGACATATCTGCGGATTTTGTAATTGGTGTGTCTACGCGGGGGGAACTCCTCACAAAATTGGGCATACCCAGTATAATTTGCCTATGTCTGTGCCCGACATCTTGCGCGGATTGCGCCTGAATCCTGACTTTATGCGCCAGGTGACCGCCTGGCAGCAACTGCCGGCCCGCGCCGCGGTTTACGCTCCCTGGCCCGACGGTCTGCTGCCGGCATTGCGCGCGGCGCTGCAACAGGCTGGCTTTTCCCAGTTGTATCGCCACCAGGCGCAGGCGATTGGCGCCGCCCTGGATGGGCAAAACGTGGTGATTGCCACCGCCACCGCTTCGGGTAAATCCCTCTGTTACACCGCGCCCGTGCTGCAGCGGCTCCTTTCGCGCCCGGCCAGCACCGCCCTGTATCTGTTCCCGACCAAAGCGCTGGCGCACGATCAGTTTGCCGATACCGCCCATCTGATCCAGGCGGGCAACCTGCCCGTGAGCGTGCACCCGTATGACGGCGACGTGCCCGCCAGCCAGCGACGGCAGGCGCGGCAAACGGGCAGCATTTTGCTGACCAACCCGGACATGCTTCATGCCGGCATTCTCCCCTACCACACCACCTGGCGCGCCTTTTTTAGCAACTTGCAGTTTATTGTCATTGACGAAATCCACACCTATCGCGGCGTGTTTGGCAGCCATGTGGCTAACGTGCTGCGCCGCTTGCAGCGCATCTGCCGCTTCTACGGCAGCCAGCCGCAATTTATCTGCTGCTCCGCCACCATCGCCAACCCACAGGAGCACGCCGAACGGCTGGTAGAACAACCGTTTACCCTCATTGGCGACGCCCAAAATGGCGCGCCCGCCGCGCCCAAGCACATCATTCTGTACAATCCCCCCCTGGTGGACGAAGAATTGGGGCTGCGGCAAAGTATGCTGCTGGCAGCCCGCGACGCCGCCACTCTCTTTATCCGCCACGACGTGCAAACGGTACTGTTTGCACGCGCGCGGCAGACGGTGGAACTGCTTCTGACCTATTTACAGGATGACGCTGCCGCCGCCGGGCAAGAGCCGCGCCGGATTCGCGGCTATCGCGGCGGCTATTTGCCGTTGGAACGGCGCGAGATTGAGCGCGGATTGCGCAGCGGCGACGTGCTGGGCGTGGTGGCGACCAACGCCCTGGAGTTGGGCGTGGACATTGGCGCGCTGGCGGCGGCAGTCCTGGCAGGTTACCCAGGTTCTATTGCCGCTACCTGGCAGCAGGCGGGGCGAGCCGGGCGGCGCGGCGCGGATGACGCGCCCGCGGTGGTCATTCTGGTCGCTGGCAGCAGCCCGCTAGATCAATACATTTGCCGGCATCCGCGCTACCTCTTTGCCCAATCTCCAGAAAACGCCCTGATCAACGCCGACAACCCCCGCCTGCTGGTCAACCATCTGCTGTGCGCCGCCTACGAACTGCCGTTTGTGGCTGGCGAAACGTTTGGCGATTTCGGCGTGGTGGATGAGTTGTTGGCGACGTTGGTGGATGCCGGCATGATGATCCAGACTCGCCGCCAGACCCACTATCTAGGCGACACAGCGCCTGCCAGTACCTTCTCCCTGCGCACCAGCAGCCAGGACACCGTGGTTATCCAGGACGTCAGCGGTCCCCAACCGGCGGCTATTGGCGAGCTAGACCTGGAAAGCGCGCCGCTCATTGTCTACGAAGGCGCTATCTACATGCACCAGGCGCGCACTTACCTGGTAGAACGGCTGGACTGGGAAGCGCGCCTGGCTCAAGTACGTCCGGTGGAGGTGGACTACTATACGCGCGCCTCCGTTTCCACCCAGATTCGCCAGCTTGCCGCCGCGGCGGAAGTCGTGGAAGCAGATGTGCTGCACGCTTATGGCGACGCCGTCGTTGTCACCCAAGCCACCGGCTACCGCCAGATCAAACGGTATACCCAGGAGACGTTGGGGTATGGAACGATTGATCTGCCAGAGATGGTTCTGGATACGACCGCTTACTGGCTGGTATTAGGCGAAACCATCACGGCGGCGCTGATTGACGAAGGTATTCTGCTGGCCCCCAATGATTATGGGCCCAACTGGACGCAGCAGCGCCGCCTGGCCCTGGAACGGGATAACCAGCAGTGCCGCAACTGCGGCGCGTCCGCCCGCCCTGGTCAGGGGCTGCACGTGCATCACGTGCGCCCGTTCCGCGAGTTTGTCTGGGATTGGCCCCCCGACCTTCCCCGCGACGAGACCTTCTACGCCCGCGCCAACCATGTGCATAACCTGGTTACCCTGTGCCCCTCCTGCCATCGCCGCGCCGAAGCCGGGCAGCAGACGCGCTCGGCGTTGGGCGGGCTGGCTTACGCTTTGCGCAATCTGGCGCCCCTGTTCCTCATGTGCGACCCAGGCGACATTGAGGTCAGCGCCGAATCGCGCAGCCCCCTCACGCAATCGCCCACGCTGCTTATTTATGAACAGATTCCAGCCGGGGTGGGTTTTAGCCAGCGCCTTTTTACGCAGCGGCATGAGTTGCTGGCGGCGGCTTTGGAGCTTATCAGCGACTGTCCCTGCCGCGATGGCTGCCCCGCTTGCGTTGGTCCCCCCGCTGACATTGGTCCCGACGCCAAAGCGATTACCCGCCAACTGCTGCAATGGTTGGCGGCGGCGTAGCGGGCGCGGGGCGCTGCACGGCAGCCACCCACAGCGCCAGCCACAACCAGCGCCACAACCGCCCTTGCGCCCAGCCCCAACTATAAAAGTCGAACAAGTCAATCACCGCCAGAGCCACCAATCCTGCCGCCAGACCCACTTCCCACAACGAAGCCTGCCCTTGCCGCACGCGCCGCGCCGTCCAGATTGCCGGCAGAAGCATCAACCAGAGCCATATTGCCCCGCCCGCCAACCCCAACTCTGCCGACAGCAGCAGCGGTAAATTGTGCGCCGGCTGCGGCACAGCCGCCGCCCCCACGTAAGGGATGGCGGCAATGGAGAAATTGCTGGCGCCGACGCCCCCCCAGGGGAATTGGCCGATCATCTGGTAGGCTGCCTGGTTCAAAATCAGGCGCGTATCCCACGGCTGCCGATCCGCCAGTCGCTGCCAAAGTTGGGGCGGCTGCCAGACCCATAACCCGACCAATACCGCCAGCCCCGCCGCTGCCGCGCCGCCTACCACGCGGCCCCAGCGGGCGCGCCACGCCGGGTGCCGCAGCCACATGGTCATCATGAAGCCCATGCCCAGAGCCACGCCCAACAGGGCGCTGCGCGAAAGCGGCGTTAGCCAGCCGGCGGCAAGCGCCAATAAAAGCAGTAGATGTTGCCAGCGGGCGCGC
Source organism: uncultured Ardenticatenaceae bacterium (assembly GCA_964421605.1). Lineage (GTDB taxonomy): Bacteria > Chloroflexota > Anaerolineae > Promineifilales > Promineifilaceae > JAGVTM01. Next base: position 14,198 of record CAYQYJ010000022.1, read on the forward strand.
CCGCTGCGGGACAGGGCTGCCGGCAACAGCGCCAGCAGCCCTGTCCCTAAAATGCCGCCCAGGATATTTGGATGCGGCGTTAACCCCGCGCTGCGCACCCACGCCCCTGGTCGCAGCGTGGTTCCGAGCAGGTCGTTTAGATTGATTTCCCCCAAACCCTGCCAGCCCAGCGCCCCGCCCTCCAAAAACTGCAAGCCTGCCACCAATGCCTGCACGCCCAGGCTAACAGCCAGGCTCCCCTGCAGCAGGCGTGGGGATGGCGACAAATTGACCACAGCCAGATAGATGCCGCCCAACCACAGCAGGCGCAACCCAAAATAGAAGGACAGAATGGCGTCCCCAGCCCACCAGGCGCTGCTCAGCGCCAGGGCAGCTAGTAACAGCAGCGGCACGCTCACCGGAACCCATCCCCATTGCCACGCCCGTCCGCTACGCCGCCGGGCGATCAGGGCGGCGCAGAGCAGCAGCAGGGCGGCGCCATCGGACAAATAGAAGATCAGGGAACTGTATTCGTAATAGATCACGCCCACCGGGCGCAGCCAGATAACCCAATGACGGTGCCAGGGAGCCGTAAAAATCAGCAGAGCCAGAGCCAACGCCCCGCCCCAATCATGCACTTTCACACGCTTTGCCTTTGCCAGATGGTTAGAAACCAATGGGAATTGCCGGCAAAATGCCTCCCACCGAATTCTAGCGTAAAATAGACTTCAGGCGAAGAAAATTTTGCCACGAATTACACGAATTTTCTGATCACGGGTCACTTGCCACGGGTCACTGCTCACTATTTCTGAAGGAGTTCTTATTGCCTCCTGAGCACATTCCTTATCTGGACTTTGACGGCGCTGGGCCTGTGCTGCATTTTGCTCACGCCAACAGCTACCCCCCTGGCTGTTATCGCCAGTTGCTGCAAGCCCTGTCCACGCGCTTCCACGTGTTGGCGGTGCAGCACCGCCCCTTATGGCCCGGCAGCCGGCCAGAAGAGATGCAAAGCTGGCGCATCCTCGGCGATGATCTGGTACGCTTTCTGGATCAGCGCCAACTGCGCGGCATCTATGGCGTTGGACATTCGATGGGCGCTGTGGCTACCCTGTACGCTGCCGTGCAACGCCCCGACCTGTTCCGCGCGCTGGCGCTGATTGAGCCTGTGTTTTTTGCCCCGGAGGTGTTACACGCGCTGGCGGCGCAGGCGCAAAACGGCCCCCTGCACGACTTTCCGCTGGTGCGTACAGCCCTCAACCGCCGCGCCCACTGGCCCAGCCGCCAGGCGGCTTTTCACCATTTGCGCCCCAAGCGCGTCTTTGCCCGCCTGGCAGATGAAGCTATGTGGGATTATGTCAATCATGGCTTGCGCCAGGATGAGACGGGACAGGTTACTTTAACCTACCCGGCGGTGTGGGAGGCGCGGGTGTATAGTTTGCCGCCGGCGGACGTGTGGGACCTGCTGCCACAGGTGTCTGTGCCTGTGCTGGCTGTGCGCGGCGCGGAGACGGATACGCTGATGCCGGCAGCCTGGACCTTATGGCGGCAGAAACAACCCCAGGCCGCCTTTTTGGAAATAACCGACGCCGATCACCTCGTCCCCCTCTCCCACCCGCAGCAGCTTGCCCAGATACTCGCCGATTTTGTGACCCAACCCGCACCCTGACCACTGTCCACTGACCACTCCCCACTGACCACTATTCCGAGGATCAAGATGTTAGCAGCCCAATTACAACGCCTTTTTGCTTATAATCAATGGGCCTGGCGGCAGGTATTTCCCAGCCTGGCGCAGTTGCCCGGCGCGGCGTACAAAGCCGACCGCCCTTTCTTTTGGGGATCGCTGCACGGGCTGATGGTGCACGCCGTGGCAGCCGAATCTATCTGGCTGGCCCGTTTGCAGGGTGAAAGCCCCACTACTTTATTACAACCAGAAGACTTCTCCGATTTTGCCGGCATCCAGGCGCATTGGGAAGTTGTTAATGCCAGTTGGCAGCGTTACCTGGGTAGTCTGGCAGACGCGGATATGCCCCGCATTGTCGCTTACCACAACACCCGCGGCGACGCTTTCCAATTATCTGTAACGGACATTGTGCAGCACGTCGCCAACCATGCCACCGAACATCGCAGCCAGATGACGCCCATCCTCTTTAACCTGGGCGCGCCCACGCCCCCCCTGGATTACTTGTGGTTCTGCCTGCAAAGCGCGGCTGGGTGATGCCGGCAGCGCCCGTCAAAGGTTTGGCGAATGGTGAAAAGCGGTAACAAATTGACGGCCAGGCAAATGGCCTGCGCCCGCATTCCTACTGATGTGGGGCAATTTCAACTCTGCCTGTATCGTACCAATCAGGACGACAAGGAACATATGGCCCTGGTAATGGGCGAAGTGCGCGACCAACCGGATGTGCTGGTACGCATTCATTCCGAATGTTTTACCGGCGACGTGCTGGGTTCGCTGCGCTGCGACTGCGGCGAGCAGTTGCAGCGGGCTATGTCCCTGATTGCCGCTAGAGGCGCCGGCATTGTCCTATACCTGCGCCAGGAAGGGCGGGGCATTGGCTTATTGGACAAACTACGCGCCTACAACTTGCAGGATGAAGGATACGACACCGTAGACGCCAACCTGATGTTAGGTCATCAGGCTGACGAGCGCGACTACACCGTTGCCGCCCTGATGCTGCGCGATCTGGGCATCCGTTCCATTCATCTGCTCACCAATAACCCGCGCAAGATTGAGGCGCTGCAAGCGCTGGGGCTGCCAGTGACCAATCGCGTCTCTCTGCCGGCAACTATCACCCAGGAAAACGCATCCTATCTGAACACCAAAGTGGCGCGTATGCGCCATTTGCTAGACCTGGCGGGCGCAGACGGGCTGGAAATAGGCGATGGAGAGTCGTCGCCTATGCCGGCAGAACTCCACCCCGGGCCCCCTTCCGCGCAACGCCCGTTTGTCACCCTCACCTATGCCCAAAGCCTTGACGGTTCCATTGCCGCCCGCCGCGACCAGCCGTTGCGCCTCAGCGGCGCAGAGGCTATGCAGCTAACGCACCAACTACGCGCCGCCCATCAAGCTATTCTGGTGGGCATCGGCACCGTATTGGCTGACGATCCGCGCCTGTCCGTGCGGCTGGCGCCTGGAGCCAGTCCGCAGCCGGTCATTGTAGACAGCCATCTCCGTTTTCCCCTGGCGGCGCGGCTGTTAGCTGAAGGTCGCCGCCCGATCATCGCCGCTGTTGCCGCCGCCAGCGTCGCTCGCCAACAGGCGTTGGAGGCTGCTGGGGCGCGGGTGGTGCGGCTGCCGGCAGACGCTGCCGGCAAAGTGTCCCTCCCCGCCCTGCTCGCCTGGCTGCAACAATACGGCTATGCCAGCCTCATGGTCGAAGGCGGCGCCACCCTGATCACCAGTTTCTTAACCCTGGGGTTGGTGGATCGCCTGGTCGTCACCGTTGCCCCTATGCTGGTCGGCGGCCTGACCGCCGTCGGCGCCCTCCCCCAGATAACGCGCCTGCGCCAGGCAGGCTGGCGCCAGTTTGGAGAGGACATCGTTTTCTGGGGCGAGCTTATTGCCAGATAACGCCGCACCGCCGCCCGCGGCGCTCCCCTTTCCTGCGTACCAACCCGATTTCCCCACAATTTACAAAACTTTTACACTCCCATAGTATTCCTGTAGCATAAACCCTATAAGATACAAATATAACACACCAACCACCGTCCACTCGTCACTCATCACTGTCCACTCACCCCTATTCCCCAGGAGTCCCGGAGATGATAACCATGGCTGACGTCTACATTGTTCTGTTTACACTGATTGGCATTTTATTGAGCCTGCCGGCATTGCTCGTTGCCCTCAACTTGCTGCTGCCCAAAGTCACCACCCGCGCTTATTTGCGTTTGCAGCAGACGCCGGGGCAGAGCTTCCTGTTGGGCATCCCCGTCCTTTCTGCTTTTCTCTTATGGATTGCCATTACAGCCAACATTCCCATTGGGCCGGTGAAGGCTACCGCCTTCCTGGCGGCTTTTGTGGGCATGAGCGTGGGCACAATTGGCGCGGCCGGGCTTTCCCGATTGCTGGCGGAAAGGCTGGATGCGCTTTCTGCGCCTCGTTCCCGCCTGACGCATCTGGTGCGCGGCGCTGTCGTGTTTGAGCTGGCTTGCCTGGTTCCCATTGTCGGCTGGTTTTTGTTTGCGCCTGTTGCCGGCATTATGCTGCTCGGCGCAGCCACATTCGCCCTCCTCGGCTGGCTGCCCCGTCCCCGTCCCATCGCCGCCAACGGCGACCAGACATCTCCCGCCCCCACCCATTAACCATCGGGTGCGAGGCACTGGCCACAGGAGTTCCAACTGGACAAAACTGTGCGGCCAGTGCCTTGCACCACTCAGAGGCTTCTCATGACCCTCACCCGCCGCCAATTTCTCAAACTGGGAGGAATCAGTGCCGCTGCCGCCTCCGTCACTGCCTGCGGCGCTTTGGGACGCAGGCTGGCCGAAAATGACCTGCCCGAATCTCTGCAAGCGCCTACACCGCTCCCTTTCGATGCCCCCACCACCGCCGCCGCTGCCGGGCTGCCCAGCTTTCCCGCCAACCCTGCCCTGCGTCTCCTTAATCGCGCCGGCTACGGCCCCCGCCCCGGCGACCTGGAGCGCGTAGCCCAAATGGGGCTGGCTGCGTACCTGGAAGAGCAGTTGCAGCCGGAAACGATTGACGACCAGGCCGCCGACCTGATGGTGCGCGGCTTGGACCTGTATCACCGCGAGATTGGCGATTTGTTGAATCAGGAGCCCGTAGATGCCGGCATCGCCCTGGCTCAATCCACCTTCTATCGCGCCCTCACTTCCCACCGCCAGTTGCTCGAAGCGATGGTCGAATTCTGGTCCGACCACTTCAACATCTATTTGCGCAAAACCCAATTCATGCCTTTCTTCAAAATCGTGGACGACCGCGACGCCATCCGCCCCCACGCCCTGGCTTCTTTCTCCAATATCCTATCCGCCTCCATGCACAGCGCCGCCATGCTCATCTACCTGGACAACGCCCAAAACCGCCGCGGCGCGCCCAACGAGAACTATGCCCGCGAGCTGCTGGAACTGCACACCCTGGGCGTGCATGGCGGTTACGACCAGACCGACGTGCAAGAAGTCGCTCGCGCGTTGACCGGCTGGACCGTGCAGCGGCGCGGGCCCCGTCAGGGGCAGGTTTACCTCAACCCCGACGAACACGACCCCGCCGCCAAGCATTTGCTGGGGCAAACCCTGCCCGCTCACCAGGGCGAAACCGACATTACCCAACTGGTGGACATCCTCAGCAGTCACCCCGCCGCCGTCCAGTTTGTGGCGACCAAACTGGTGCGCCGCCTGGTAGCCGACGATCCCCCGCCTGCTCTGGTGCAGCAAGCCGCCCAAACCTTCGACGACAGCGGCGGCGATTTCAAAGCCATGCTGCGCCTGATTTTGCTCAGCCCTGAATTTGCCGCTGCTCCGCCTAAACTCAAGCGACCTTTCGCCTATATTGTGTCTGCCTTGCGCGCTTTGCATGCCGACGTCAGCGACGTGCGCCCTCTGGCGCGTTGGCTGGAAATGATGGGGCAGCCGCTCTTCCAATGGGCCGCCCCCAATGGCTACCCCGACGTTTCGCCCGCCTGGGCCTCCAATTTGCTGCCCCGTTGGAACTTCGCCGTCGCCCTCCTGCTAGACCAGATTCGCGGCGTGCGCGTGGGCTTCGACGACCTGCTGCGCGCCGCCAACGTTGCCACAACGGCTGCCGCCCTGGAATTTTTTGCCGGCGTCACCCTCAACCACCCCCTCGACGACGACGCCCGCGCCCTGTTCACCAACTACATCGGCAGCGATCAACTTAATAACCGCGAAACCCAACTGCGCCTGCGCGAATCCGTCGCCCTCCTCCTCGCCAGCCCCGCCTTCCAATGGACATAACCCATACCTCATACCTCATACTTCACCCCTCAGGAGACCCCCATGTCCACCACCCCCTGCACCCACTGTTCCGAATACACCCTGGTTAATGCCATGAGCCGCCGCGACTTCCTCAGCGGCAGCCTGAAATCCGCCGCTGGCCTGCTTTTTGGTCGCGCCATCGCCGCCTTACCCGCCTGGATGCCCCGCCTCACCCTGGCCGATCCCCACGTCGGCCCGCGCGGCGACACCCTGGTCTGCGTCTTCCTGCGCGGCGGCGCTGATGGGCTGAACATGATTGTCCCTCACGGCGACGACGAATATTACCGCCAGCGCCCCACCATTAGCGTGCCCCGCCCTGACGACAGTCGCGCCGATGCGCGCGTCCTTGACCTGGATGGCTTCTTTGGTCTGCATCCAGCCCTCGCCCCCTTGCAGCCCGCCTACCAGGCGGGTCATCTGGCGCTGGTGCAGGCCACCGGCTCCCCCGACGAATCCCGTTCCCATTTTGAAGCGATGGATCTGATGGAGCGCGGCGCAGCCAGCGGCGACTACACCGGCTGGCTGGCGCGCCATCTGGCTTCGCTGGACACAGGCAACGACTCAGCGCTGCGGGCGATCAGTGTGGGGGATATGCTGCCGGCATCCCTGACGGGCATCCAAAACGCCACCGCTCTGCAATCCATTGCCGAATACCATCTGCAAGGCCGGGATGATCGCGCTGGCGACATGCACACCTTGCTGCAAACCCTCTACCGCCAGAATGATGACCTGCTCACCGCCGCTGCCAACCAGACCTTCGCCGCCATGGACGTTCTCAGCCGGCTTGATGTGAACGGTTACCGCCCGCGCGGGCAGGCTTACCCCTCCCAGGAGTTTGGCGCTGCCTTGCAGTTGACCGCCCAACTCATTCGCGCCGATGTGGGCGTCGAAGTCGCCTGTATAGACTTTGGCGGCTGGGACACCCACGTGGCCCAAGGCAGCACCAATGGCGCTATGGCTCGCCAGCTAGATACGCTCGCCCAGGGATTGGCCGCCTTCTACGAGGACCTGCCAGACGAAATAGGCAGCGTCACCCTGGTTGTCATGTCTGAATTTGGCCGCCGCGTCGAAGAAAATGGCGGCCTGGGCACCGACCATGGCCACGGCAACATGATGATGGCTTTAGGCGGCGGCCTCAACGGCGGGCGCGTCTACGCCCGCTGGCCCGGACTGCACCCTGACCAACAGGTTGGCCCCGGTGACCTGGATATCACCACCGACTACCGCGATGTGTTAGGCGAAATCCTATCCAAACGACTGAACAACCCCGGCGTAGCCGACGTTTTCCCTGGCTACCATGTGAATGAAGTGGGGCTGGCTGTACCGCGCGCCTGATGGATTATTGGACTTTGATTTGGCATAAGGATTTGTAGCCCGAACATCCTTGTTCGGGCAATCGGACAGGGCTGCCCGATTTACATACCAGCGCCTCCGCGTGAAATTATTTCCCTGTTGCTGCCGGATTACCCCTTTCAACTGCAACTGTGATATGCTTGTTCGCGTATAAGACAATGTTGTTCTGCGTTATCAGGCAGGCACGTTGTTCCACTTTACCCGCGTGCCAGTGGTTTGTTAGCCGCGGGCCACGAGAAGGAGGCTATCATGGGAATTCTCAGTTGGATCTTATTTGGCGCATTGGCAGGCTGGTTGGCGAGCATTATTGCCGGCAACAACCAACGTCAAGGCTGCCTCATGAACATCGTTGTCGGTATTTTCGGCGCGTTACTGGGCGGCTTCATTCTTAACCTGGTCACCGGCGCGGGTTTTAGCATAGACTTTAACCTGACCAGCCTGATCGTGGCCGTTGTGGGCGCGGTCCTCCTGCTCCTTATTACAGGCGCGGCGCGGCGGCGCTAACCCCATTATTTTTCCCCGCTTACCTATAAAGGAGGAGCGCCACGGGGCGCTCCTCCTTTTTTTATGCCACGCCCGTTGCCAGAGATAGGATCATAGAAGGTGTCCAGTCCTGATATAAGTTGACACAAAATAGTGGGTACTTCACATGAAGGAGAGTCTTCGCTCGCCAGCAATGACGGTCTCACGGTGGGGTGGTATCAGGTGAAAAATAGTGGGCGAGAGTGAGCCGCCCATCACTCCACTCATGTCTGGGTAAGCTCAGCACAGGTCTGGGCAGCAACAGCGTGATAAGTTATAACAATGGGGGAGATATGGTTGCCGGCAACCATCCCCCGAATGACTATGCCTGATGCTCGTAAGCCAATATAATTCAGGCCATGTCCGATCTTAGCCTGACCGAACCCATTGCCGAAGCCGCCCGCAATCTGTTAGCCGGGCAAATGCACGTCATCCGCGCCCATGCCGAAACCACCCGCAATGCTGCCGACGTAACCAGCGTCCACGAAATGCGCAAAGCCATTCGCCGCTCCTTCACTGCCATTTCCCTCTTTCAAC
>CAYQYJ010000023.1:0-6241 GCA_964421605.1 uncultured Ardenticatenaceae bacterium
AACGCTTTGGTGGCTACCAATACCTGCTAGAGTCCCCCGAAGTCGCCCTTAACTTTTTTCAGGAACACCTGTAGACGGGCGATTTTGGGCGCATATGCGCCCAAAATTGCCCAAAAAAATGGGTGTCAGCCCCGCCGCCGGCGGGGCTGACACCCACCACAATGACAGGCAACCCCACTTTGCCCCATGTCCATCCCATTAGCCATTCATCAATTCACTCATTTAACCAATTAATTATTGTTGTTTCCCATCCCCTACGGTACGTACTCATCCACAATGCGCGCCGCCAGGGTGCGTTGGTTTTGTATTCGCTGTTGTTGTCCACGCTGTCTTTGCCACTCGCTTCGCGCCGCCTCAATTTCACGACTCAAAGCCATCCAATCCTCCACCACCAGCAGCAATCCGGGACGGCGCGTGCCGAACAGGTAGCGCGGCAGCCACAGATGAGGGGACTTTTGCAGCGCGGGCGGGTATTGGTTTAGCTCTACCAGCAAACACGCCTGATGCCAGAAAGGCTCCAACAAACGTCGTTCGCTGCTCTTCATTTCTGTTAGTTTGTAATGCTGGCTCAGCGTGGCGGAAGTGACTGTCAGGACGCGACCATAACTGATGTTAAAACCACGCACAGCTCCTTGCAGCCGGATGAAGTTAGGACGTACCTGAATGGAGACACGCCGCAGCAGCCAGCCATAGTAGACCCACAGCCCCAGGCAGGCGGCGACCGCCACCCAGACCCAATACCAGCCGCTGCCCAGCGACCGCGTATAAAAGTCATAAACGCCTATCGCCGCGCAAAGCAGCATAATCCATGCCAGCTTCGCCTTCATTTGCCGGCTTAGTTGGCGGCTGATCAGCAAAGGATGCCTGGCGCCGGTGGGCTTCTTCAACCCAATACCTCCAGAATATCGTAAGCTTCGACCAACTCCCGCACGCCGCGCAGCCGCAGCGCCCCGCGCGTTGTCGCCCGTACCTGATGCGCCGCCAGTTCGTAAGCGGCCCGGCTGCACAAGATGCCTTGGGGGTGCGCCTCGCCTTGCAGCCGCGAGGCGATATTCACGGGCGTACCCACAGCCGTATAACTCTTGAGCATATCGCTGCCAAAGACGCCAATGGTGCAGGGCCCGGTGCTGATGCCAATACGTACTTGCAGTTGTGCCGGCAGCGCCCCCTGCCAGCGTCCGGCTAAAGCGTCAATCTGGTGCAGCATGGCGACAGCCGTTTGCATGGCTGCCAGCACCTGACTGGCAGGTTCACTGGTCTCTGGCGCGCCAAACACAACCATCAAACCATCCCCGATAAATTTATCCACCATACCGCCATGCACCAGCGCTATTGCCGTCATTTCGCGTAGGTAGTCGTTGAGAATGGCCGCCAGTTTGTTTGGCTGGAGCACCTCTGTCAGTGTGGTAAAGCTGACAATGTCCACAAACAGAATCGTGATTACGCGCCGCTCAAACACTTCTACGGGACCAATCTGACCAGACAAAACGCTGGCTGCTACCGATTCAGGCAAAAATCGGCGCAAGTCGCCGCTGAGAACCAGTTCCGCCAACTGCTCCTCCAGACGGGCTTCCAACTTTTGGTTCAGTTCCACCAGACGACGTTCCTGCGCGCGCGCGTGCAGTAAGTTCCGCACGCGCACCAGCAGTTCCTGCTCGCTGCATGGTTTTGTCAGAAAATCGTCTGCGCCAGCTTCCAGACTGGCGATGCGCGCATTGAGTTCATTGCTGGCTGTCAACACAATAACGGGTATTGCGCTCAAATCAAAGTCGCTGTGCATCGCTTGCAAAAGCGCCTGACCATCCATGCGCGGCATAGCCAGGTCCGTAAGCACCAGGTCGGGGCGCAGGGCGTAAACCTGGCTCAAAGCTTCCGCGCCATCGGCGGCGGTAATCACCCGATAATGGGGAGTAAGTAGCTGGTATAACTGGCTGCGCACCTGGTCATTGTCATCGGCGATGAGTACCAGCGGCTTTCTTGCGGCGTGTTCACCCTGGGGGGAGAAGGTAGCGGGGGGGCGGGGGAATAGATTGTTGGCGTCACGCCCAGGGGCCATGGAGGAGACAGGCGCAGACACGGCGGCTGCTTCAACCGGCAGCGGCAAAGGCAACCCTTGCCAGGCTGACCACGCGCCAATCAAGGTTTGATTCAGGCCAGGCCAGTCGGACACCACCAGCAGCAGAGCCGGTTCGCGGGGACTGAACAAAAAGCGCGGGAACCACAACCGCTGGCTGCTCCACAGATGCGACAGTTTGGGCGTCTGAATAAGCAGGCATGATTGTCGGTACACCTGGCTGAGTAGATTTAACTCATTAAAACGTAGTTCCTGCACCGGAAAGTGCTGCCCCATTTGCGCTATTTTCACGGCGGCAATGTCATCAAAGGGCACGTCCAACGTTTTCAAGGCGCCGCGCAGCCGCAATCTGTCAGCCAACACCTGTACCTGGCAGCGTGGCAGCCAGAATGTGACAAACCCCCACAGAATCAGCAGCGCCAACAGCAGCCACAGCCAGCGGTTGTCCTGAAAAGCCAGCCCATCGTAAAGCACGACAACAGCCAGGATGAGCCAGGATGCCAGTAATCTACGTCGCCAGCGGCGGCTCATGAGGCTGTAAATTAACAGCCGGTGCGAGGTTATTTCACTCATGCGCCTGCGCCCGGAGACCGGTTTGTTCTGTAGTTTGTGGGCGGCGGGCAGGGGGTATTGGGCCATGTCGCATTGCCCTCAGAATTGGAAACCTTCTTGATACGGGATGATTTTATAGCTGAAGTTGGTGACGAAGGTCATTAGTTCCTGGTTTAGCTGTAGCCAGTTTTCATTTTGCGGCAGCGCCAGCGCTTGTCGCATGTCGCGCGTGACAAAGCCTACCAGCCGGTTGGGGTAATCGCCGTAGGCGGTATGCCACGCCTCGCTGACCTCCATCCCTAAAGCCTGCATGACGGGAATGTAACGCCCCAGAAAAAAGCGAAAGTAGGCGTTGGTGTCATCCTCCATGTTGATGTCATAGGAAAGCAAAAGTTTGGCGCCAACGGTTGGTTCGTTCATAAGGCTGTGAGTGGGTGAGCGCGCCTGCCTGGAATAGTGGGCAGCGTTGGCAGACGCGGCGGCAGCGTCAGGGATGGTTTCGGTATGTCATGGCGGCGGCAGGGTGGATGGGCAGCGCCGCGCCTGGGGTCATGGGTGGCTGGGTTTGGGGGCATTGGGCAAGCTGGCAATGGGAATGGTAAACGTGAAGGCGCTGCCCTGGCGATAGACGCTTTGGAAGTTGATTTCGCCCCCTTGCGCTTCAACCATCATTTTGACAATAGATAATCCCAAACCCCAGCCAGGTTGTTCCCGCACCTGGGCGTCTGCGGAGCGGAAAAACTGGGTGAACAGGCGCGCCTGGTCCTCAGGCGTAATGCCCAGGCCTTTATCCACAACGGACAGTTGCACATGGGAGGCCAGCGCCGTCGCCTGGATAGCAATTTCTCCCTGCGGCGGCGTGTATTTGTTGGCGTTGCTGAGCAAATTGGTTAGCACCTGGTTGATCCGCGTGCGGTCGGCGTACACCAGGGGCAAATCAGCGGGCAGTTGCAGATGGACGGACTGCTGTCTGGTTTCCAGACGTTCGCGCATGGTAGCCAGAACATCTTTTACCACCTGGCGCACGTCAAACTGGCTGAATTCAAACCGCATTCGTTTGCTTTCAATGCGGTTGATGTCGGAAAGGTCGTCAATCAGGACGCTCATGCGGGCCACGTTGCGTTGCACCACTTCCAGAAACTCTTTTTGCTGCTGGGTTAGGGGGCCCACCAACTCTTTTTGCACCAGGTCGGTGTACCCTTTGATAGACGTCATGGGCAGGCGGAGTTCATGCGTCACGACTGAGATGAAGTCGGTTTTAGCTTTGTCGGCGGCTTGCAGCGCCTCGTACAGCCGGGCGTTTTCAATGGCTACCGCGCCGCGATCTGCCAGGCGGGTGACAAAGGCGATGTCTTCGTCTTTATAAGTGTTGCTTTGCTGGCTTTCCAGGGAAATGAGGCCAATGACGCGCCCTTCTCGTTTAATAGGTACGGCTAACTGAGCGGCGGCGGGCGTGCCGTCAATGGCTTCAACGAGGCTGAGATGTTGGCGGTGAACGCAGTTTTCCGTTTGCAGGAGTTCAGCCACAATGGGGTGGGAAGCAGGTACCTGGCGCGGCGGCGAATCAGGTTTGTGGGGATTGGGCAGCAGGCGTACGTAACTTCCCTCGTCCTCTTCGACCAGCAGCCCAATGGAGCCGCTGTCGGATTCTGTCAACTTGACAGCCCAATCAAGCGCCAGACTCAATACGCGGTTGAGATCCAACGAACGATTTAGTTCCTGGTCAATTTGCTGGAAGATGGTTAACTCTTCCACGCGCCGAGCCAGCGCCTGATCTGTCTGCGTGAAGAGGCGCGCATTGTCTATGGCCACAGCCGCCTGGTTAATGAAGGCTACCAGCAGGTCCAGGTCGCGCTGGGAAAAGACGCCGCTAAATAACCGGTTGTCTACGTAGGCGACGCCAATGATGCGTCCACGCGCTCGCAGGGGGGCGCACATAATGGAGCGCAGTTGGTAGCCGATGACGCTCTGATGGGCGGAGAAGCGGTGGTCTTCCTGGGCGTTGTCGGTGAGGATAGCCTGACCCGATTCCGCGGCGCGGGTGACGATGGTGCGGCTGATTTGCATGGCATTGCCGGCAATCGTCTCCTGATCCACATTGCGCGCCACAGCCGCTTCCAGGGCGCCCGTAATCTCGTCGCGCAGCATCAGAAAGCCCCGTTCCGCGCCTGTTAGCTTGATGATGGAGTCCATCACCAGGTGTAGCAGTTCAGTCAGGTCCAGGGTTGTGCCCAACTGGGCGCTGACTTCATACAGCGCCGCCAGGTAGGCTTGTTGATTGTCGTCGGTTGCTACCATCAATTTTCCTATGGGCAGTTGCGTCTGGCGCACCTTGCGCCCATGCCGAATCCAGTCAGGTGGAAGGTTTCATACGTTGTGGGATGGTTGCTATTTTCTCCGATTTCAGGCGCTTTGTCAGCCCACAGGTGGGGTCAATTAGTCCCACCAACTGCCCTATGGCGCGCAGTGAATAGGAGAGGCGGCAGCCAGGGGCGAATAGGTGAACAACAGCGGTGGTTTTGGGAGCAACTGCTGCAATTGTTGAGTACATCTCGGATTATAACCAATGTCGGTTATAATTACAGGGGAGAGGACGAGGATGGTTGGTTAGATGGCGGAATTATCGCGCAACAAGTTTTTGCAAACGCTGCCAGAGGTAGTGACGCCGAGATTGCCGGCATCGCTGCAAAGCATCCAGACGCGGCAGCCGTGGCGTTGGCTCATCCAGTTTCATTTTGGCGAACCTGCGCTGCATTACGAAGTCTCCCCCGCGCTGCGTCGCCCCGGTTGGGAGTTGGGGTTTCACTGTGAGTCCTCCGACGCCAGGTTAAACCGCTTTCTGCTAATAGGGTTTCGCCGTCACCTATTCGAGATAAAGGCGACCCTGGGGGAGCACATGGAAGCAGAGATGTGGGATCGGGGATGGAGCAAAATTTACGAGGTTTATCCCGTACAAGAATTAACGCCCGTTTACCAGGCAGCCGTAGGAGCGCGGTTGGCAGACATCATCATCTGCCTGCACCCCATTTACGCCGAATTGCGGGCCGTCGTAGCCGGCGTCTACCATTAGGGTTCGCGGCACAGAAAGGCGCCCTGGCTGACTGGTGGTTCTAATGAGGGAGGTGTATTGGCCGGCTGGTATCTTCCCCTGGCCAATACACTCCGACATCGCAAACGAAAGGGTAAGTGGATATTACCGTTGCTTTAGCAGATCCCGAATTTCCGCCAACAGCTTCTCTTCGTTGCTGGGTGCAGGCGGGGCGGGGGGGGCTGCCGTTTCCTTTTTCTTCATGCGATTTACCTGGCGCACAATTAAAAAGACGACGAAAGCCACGACCAGGAAGTTGATAATGGTGTTGATAAACAGGCCGTAGTTGATGGTGACTGCCCCGGCTGCCTGCGCATCGGCTAAGGTAGCAAAAGCGCCACCTTTGAGGGTAATGAACAGGTTGGTAAAGTCCACGCCGCCCAGCAGCAGTCCAATGGGGGGCATGACAATGTCTTTGACCAGCGAGGCCACGATAGGGCTAAACGCCGCCCCCAGGATGACGGCAAAAGCCAGGTCTAGCAAACTGCCGCGCATGGCAAACTCTTTGAACTCTTTTAGCATGAGAA
>CAYQYJ010000023.1:6341-18102 GCA_964421605.1 uncultured Ardenticatenaceae bacterium
AGGTCTAGCAAACTGCCGCGCATGGCAAACTCTTTGAACTCTTTTAGCATGAGAATCCTCCTTTGAAGACAGTGGTGAGTGGTCAGTGGTCAGAAGATTCACGCCATTCGTGACGAGAAATCCCCAAACCAGCACAATTTCCACGCATCTGGTTAACGTTGAACTATTTCATAGGCGTGAAACAGTCCAGATTGGCTACATTATCAGGAGATTTGCTTAAAAAGCAAATTAAGAGCCGATTCATCCAGAAATCCGGCGGCGGCGCCGGGTTCGCCAATCTTATAGGAGGCGAAGAGGATGGCGCGCTGTAGGGCTGTGTAAGGGTCGCCGCTTTGCAGATAGAAGTGACAGAAGCTAGAAAAAAGAGCGTCGCCCGCGCCGATGGTGCTGACAATCGGGCGCGTGACGACTGCCGGCAGCCGCTGCCGCAAACCATTCTCCTTGACAGCCAGCAGCGCGCCATCCGCGCCCATACCAATCACCAATACCGCTGGCGCATAGCGCCGCATCACCTGCTGCGCCCACTCAGGCGGCGGCATGGGCAGCCGCTCATGGCTCATAAATAAGATGTCGGCGGCAGCCATATAGTCGCCATTATAAGGGTCTTCTAACTCGTAAATGGCGTGGACGTCGGCGGCGATGGGAACATTAGCCTGCTGCGCCAGCGCCAGAAAGGGGCGGGAGTAGTTGATGTTGCATAAAACCGCCAGGTCGCAGCCCTTCAGGCTGGCGGCGAACCGCTCTGGTGGGTAGACCTGCTGCTGCATATCTTTGAGGTCTGTGTGGATCATGCGCCGCCCGCTGGGATCGTACAGGATGACGGATTGGGCGGTGTGCACTGCTTGTGCCAGGACGCCAGCGGCGGGGATGTGGTCTCGTTCCAGAGCGTGGCGGACGAGAATGCCGGCATCATCCTCCCCCACAATCGCCAACAACCGCACTCCATCTCCCAACGTCGTCAGCGCTTTCGCCACGTTGTAACCCACGCCAGACACGCTGCTGTGAATGCCGTGGAACGGATACCGCACGGGATCGTAAGCCAGCGGAAATCCCTCAATCCGCAGCGTCGTTTCGATATTGACCAGACCACAAACCAGAATTTGACTCATTGTCGCCGCTGACGCAGCCGTTATGTTAACTCTCCCAGGCGGCTGCCTCATTTCACAAGTGTACCACGCTGTTCCGTTGTTGCCCGTTCAATTTTTCCCGCTAGACTTCTGCTATGAATTTTGCCGTCGAGATCGATCAGTTGACTAAAAGGTTCGCGCCGCCGGCAGGATGGCGGCGGATGGCGCAACGCCCGCACACCACAGCGGTGAATCAGGTGTCGCTGCAAGTAGCGCCTGGCGAACTGTTTGGCTTGTTAGGACCCAACGGCGCCGGCAAGACGACCCTCGTTAAAATCCTGTGTACGCTTATTTTACCCGACAGCGGTTGGGCGCGGGTAGCCGGCTATGCGCTCGATCAGCCGCGGGCCATTCGCGCGGCGGTGGGGTTGGTGGTGGCCGATGAACGCAGCTTTTATTGGCGGCTGTCCGGGCGGCGCAATTTGCAGTTTTTTGCCGCCATGCACAATTTGTACGGCGCAGCGGCGCAGCAGCGGATTGACCAGGTGTTAGCGGCGGTGGATATGCTGCCCCAGGCGGAGACCCGGTTTAGCAGCTACTCTACAGGCATGAAGCAGCGCCTGGCTATTGCCCGCGCTTTGCTGCACCAACCGCGTCTGTTGTTTCTGGATGAACCCAGCCGCAGCCTTGACCCGGCAGCCACGCGGCGGCTGCATACGCTGGTGCAGCGGCTGGCTGCCGAGCAGTCAGTGACGATTTTTCTGATCACGCACGATCTGGCAGAGGCGGAAGCGCTGTGCCAGCGGGTGGCGGTGATGCACAAGGGAGAGGTGCGGGCGGTGGGCAGCCCGCTAGAACTGCGGCGGCAATTGCAGCCCCATTTGCATTACACGCTGCGTCTGGATGCGCTGCCGGCAGAAATGGTCCCCGTTTTGACGAGTATAGTTCCCGACATCCAATGGGATGCGACCGGGCAGCATACGTTTGTCCGTTTCCGCGCTGGCGAAACAGATCACACCTTGACCAGGGTGCTGGATGCGCTGCGGGCGGGCGATCGCATGATTTACAGTATTGAAGGGCAGCCGCCGACGTTGGAAGAGGTGTTCGCGCATTACACCCGTGAGACAGAAAACAGGCAACAGAAAACAGAGGACAGTTAACGGGAAACTGGCGACGAGTTTATGCTGCGACTATTATGGGCGTTTTTGGTGCGGGATTTTGTGGAGGAGACGAGTTATCGCCTTTCCTTTGTGATGAGCCTTTTGGGCGTCGTCTTTGGCGCGTTCACCTTTTATTTTCTGGCGCAGTTGATTGACGAACGAGCCATTACCGCGCTGACGCAATATGGCACAGATTATTTTTCCTTTGTCCTCATTGGGCTGGCGTTCAACGGTTATTTTACGGTGGGGTTGAACAGCTTTTCGCGCGGGCTGCGGCAGGCGCAAAACACGGGCACGTTGGAAGCTATGATTATGACGCCTGTGCCGCTGGCCGGCATTGTGGTGGGTTCAGCCGTGTGGGGGTATGTATATGCCACGCTGCGCATTTTTGTTTATCTGCTGCTGGGGGCGGCCCTGGGGGTGCGGTTTAACCAGGCTAACGTGTTAGGCGGGCTGGCGACGCTGCTGTTGGCTGTGATTGCGTTTGCCAGTTTGGGCATTATAGCTGCCGGCATTATCACCGTCATCAAGCGCGGCGATCCGGTCACCCTTATCCTGACTCAACTGGCTGCCCTGGTGGGCGGCATTTACTTTCCCATCTCTGTGTTGCCCGTCTGGCTGCAATGGGTAGCCAAACTGCTGCCCATCACCTATGCCCTGGACGCCATGCGCCTGGCGCTGCTCAAAGGCGCTGGTTGGGCCGAACTCCAATCCAACCTGCTGATTCTGGCTGGTTTTTGCCTGGTTTTGTTCCCCCTTTCTCTATTCATCTTTCGTCTGGCTGTAGAACGCGCCCGCCTGGAAGGCACCCTGACGCATTATTAAAAAGGGGCGACCCGGCAAAACGGGCGAAAAATATCGGTGAGGGGCAATTTTGGGCGCATTTGCGCCCAAAATTGCCCCTAAAGATGGGGGCAGGGCTACCCTCTTGTTTTCCTTGGCGCTCTTCGCGTCTTTGCGGTGAAATTTCAGAGAGGCTTTGCAGTTGTTTAGCCCACAACCCGCTCCAGAAGCTGCCCATTGGCGCTGGGTTCGGGTTTCTTGCCATGCAACAGCACCCCACCCACAGGCAGGTAATCGTAGCCGTGTTCCACCAGCACGTCGAAATCGGGAATCATGCGCCGACCATCAATGACCAGGTAAGGCGGCGGCACGGTTTCTATAATTGTGTGCGTCAGGCCGCGGAACTCTTCCCAGTCGGTAGAGATGAAGGCGGCGTCGCTGCCGGCAATCGCCTCCTTAGCCGAATCAAAATAGGAAATACGGCTGAACAGGTGATTCCGGTCAGGGTTAAACCAGTATCGCTGCGCGTCCGCCGTCGCCAGCGGGTCATAGGCATGGATCGAGGTGACGCCCCGCGCCAACAGCCCCTCCACCGCCTTCAACGCCGCCGAATCACGCATGTCATTGGTGCGCTTCTTGAAAGCCATGCCCAACAGAGCCACCGTCTTCTGGTTGAAATTGAAGTTAGCTTCCTGCACGGCGCGGTCAATTAAATAGAACTTTTGGAACTCGTTGATGTTGTACACCGCTTGCAGCAAGTCGGTGGAACGCCCGGCGCGGTTCAACTGGTAGATGAGGGATTGGATGTCTTTGCCAAAGCAACTGCCGCCCGCGCCATTGCTGACATAAGACCCCCAGGTGCTGATGCGCGCGTCGGCTGTCACGCCAATTTTCAAATCTTCCATGCGGATATTCTCAAACGTCTCCGCCAGGCGCGCGCCCACGCCGTTCCAGAAGGAGACGTAGGTCAGCAGCAGCGTGTTAGCCATGTACTTAATGGCTTCAGCGGTTTCCGGTGTCGTTTCCAGATAGCGGATGCGCACGTGGTTGACGTACTGTGAATAGACGCGGCGTAAAATCTTGTGGTCCGCCTCCGAATCAGCGCCTACCACGACGCGGTCAGGGCGGCGGGAAGCTTCTACGGCGTTGCCTTGCGGCAAAAATTCCGGGTTGGAAGCGACGCCCACATTGGGCGCGCCGTGTTCCTGGAAGACCTGCTCCAGCAGGCGAGCCGTGCCAATCGGCACGGTGCTCTTGTTCACCACCACCACTCGCTTTTGGTTCTGGCGTTCAGCCAACAGTTCCGCCAGGGTGTGGGCGGCGTTCATGTAATAGCTAAGGTCGGTGGAACCGTCCCACTTGGGCGGCGTGGGCAGGCAGAGGAAGATCACGTCCACGCCTTCAATGACCGAGGCCAGGTCCGTGGTAAAGAACAGGTAGCGGCCCAGGCTTTCATTGATAGCGCTGACCAGGCCGGGTTCGTTGACGAAACGTTCAATTTCTTCCCGTTCCCCTGTCTGGTAGGCGGCGATTTTTTCTTCGTCAATGTCGTAGGCGATTACTTCGTGGCCGTATTCGGCGCAGATGGCGGCATGGGGCAATCCCACGTAGCCAGTTCCAATCACAATGATTTTCATGATTTACTCCCGTAAAGCTAAAAAATGTGAACAGTTTAGAAGGGTTCACTCGCCAGGAGTGTGCCCATCTGGCATAATGTCGTAGTTGTTAATTTTTGCACAATGGCATTATTGCCCAAATTGGCGCGAAGTTCAAGACCTGCTGGAGATCAGGATTTCGCAGATTTCACGGATTAGGTTGGCTTCATCAGCGCCATCTTGATTCATTGTCCGGCAATGAGCAGCCCGCTACTGGAAGCAGATCAACGCTTCAGACAATCAGCATCTGGCGGGCGGCGCGGCGGCCTATTTCTACAGCGTAGTTCGTGCCTCGATCCCAGGGATAGACCTGGCTCATGCTGGCAAAGTAGAGGCCAGGTAGAGGCGTCTGGATAGCGGGGATGTTCTGCGAATGGTTGACGGTGGGCACGGGTTGGGCGTAGGGGGTGCGGAACAGCCAGCTTCGCCGCACCCACTCTGGCTGAAACGCCGCATTGAATTTCGCCAGGTGGCTGGTAAACAGCGCCTCTAATTCTGCAGGTGGCATGGTCATGTACGGGTGGTCAGGCACAACGTAATCGCCGCAGTAAACGATATGGTCGCCGCCGTAGTGGGATCTGTCCAGATAGTTGGTGTGTTCCACCAGCGCCAGGAAAGGAATTTCATTTTGCACTTTGTCTGGCGAGGCGGCAGGAATATTGAGCCAATAAGTCCCATCGGTTAGCAGCGGCTGCCGCAGCGCCAGCACCAACACCACCGCGCCAATGCTTTTCAGGTCTAGTAGTTGGCCCAGGTACGCTGCCGGCAGCGCCGGAGCCATCTGCGCCAATAACCGCGGCGAGGTTGTTGCCAGACATTGGTCAAACGTCGCCATACCGCTGTTCAGGTGCAGCGCCAGCCGCCCATCTGCCTGCCGTTCAATCTGCCGTACCGGACTGTTCAAATGAATCTGCCCGCCGCGTTGTTGTACGGCGGTGGTCAGAGCGTCCACCAGCGTCTGGAAGCCGCCCATGAAGGAACCCAGACGGAAGCTGCGCGCCGCCAGCCTGGCCCACATCCAGGCCATGGTGACTTCCTGGTAGTAAGGCCCAAATTTGTTGATCAGGGCTGGTCGCCAGGTGGCATGATACACCTTTCGCCCATACCAGCGCGTCATCCACTCGTCGGCGGTATATTTCTCTAGTTTCTGCCAGATTTTGGTGTAGCGCAGAAAAACGGTGACGGCGCCAAAACGCACAAAGCTAATGGGGTCCAGCGGCGGATAGCGCAGGATGCGTAGGAAGGAGTCGAACGGGTAAATCTGGCCTTTGTAATAAAAGGAGGTGATTGGGCGGGGGAAGAACAGTTTATCGCGGATGCCCAGTTCCGTGACGAGTTGGATCATCTCTTTATCAGATTCGAAGATGTGGTGGTAATACTTTTCCAGGTGCCATTCCCAGGCCGGGTCGCGGAAGCCGGCAGCCAGACCGCCAGCGTGGTCGGTGGCTTCGTAAAGGGTAACCTGGTTGCCGGCATTCAACAAATCATAAGCCGCCGACAAGCCGGCAATGCCGGCGCCAATAATGCCAATGTTCATGCCTGCGCTCCCCGATTTGCCGTCTGCACGGCCCGCCCGAAGTCGGCCCAACTCAACCCCTCGCGCAGCATATAGACCATCCCTAGCAGCGTAATCGGCAGCCACAAAGCCGCGTGCAGCACTAGCGTGTAGGCTGTAGCCACAACAGGCGGCACGCCATACAACTTCAGCACCTCAATTCCAGGTGTGTCAAACGTGCCAATATAGCCAGGGGCGGAGGGCAGCGTGGTCGCCAGGTTGACAACGCCGTTCATGAGCATCAAAGCAAAGAAGCTGACCTGGAAATCAAAGGCGTGCATCACAAACCAATATTTGACCGTTTCCAGCAGCCAGATGACGAGGGAAGTGACAAAGATCATGACCACATTGCGGAAGCTGCGCAGCGATTCCAACCCTTCCAGAAAACGACGGCTAAAGCCCAACAAGGGAGCGCGCAGGCGAACGGGCAGCAGCCGCGTCACCAACCACTCAATCAATTGGTAAGCGCGGTCGGGCATGGCTGCCAGGATAAAGAAAATCAGCAACGCCACGAAGAAAGCGATGCTGGCTACAATGACCAGGCTGCGAATGCTGTCGCTGGGCAAGGGGGCGATAGGCAGGGCCACAAACACAAATACCAGCATCACCAGGCCATCGAAGACGCGCTCCACAATGACGGTAGCCAGGCTGGCGCTGACAGGGACGCCCTCCCGCTGCCGCAGCACGTAAGCGCGCAGCAGTTCGCCCGCGCGGAACGGGTAGACGTTGTTGCCCATGTAGCCAATGACCACGACGGGAAAGAGGCGGCGCAGGGAGATGCGCTTGAGGGGACGCAGCATATAATCCCAGCGCCAGGTGCGCGCCCACACCGCCACAAAATAGGTCAATACGCTGGGGATGAGCCACCAGTAGTTGGCGCTGCGGATGTCTTGCCACACTTCGCCCAGCTTCAGCCCCCGCAGCGCCAGCCATAGAAAAATAGCGCTGATGGCGACGCCAAGCAGCAGTTGTAATTTCTTCAAGCAGGAATCCTCATGGATGGCTGCCAGGGTAATAACGATACAACAGGCCGGCAGCCGCAATGTCAATTGATATACACGCCCGCTGACGCGCAGGCGCAACGGGCAATGCCGGCAATTGTACCATGACTACTCCCGAATGCCCCCGCCCTCCGCCCTGATTTCCTATCAACCAAAACGCCTCGGTGTTTTATCAAATTACTTGTACAATCTCATGAATATGCTTTCCAGAAAAAGACACGGAAAACTGAATACAAAGATATAGAAATCGCGCGACGGCGGTATAGACAAATAGGAGAGTAGCTTATGGACGAGCCAATTTTCGAATTAGAAATGCTGGTGACATTGGAAGCCCGCGCTGGTCGTAAGGTCACGCTAGAATTAGCTGCCTGACAAAAGAATGTCCCCAATCCGCAAAACAGTGTTTGATACAGATCGCCTCACAGTTCGCCTGGCTATGGCAGCCGACGTGGACTTCTTTTATCAACTATGGACGAATCCCCAGGTCATGGCTTACGTTGGCTTTCCCCAGGGGCTGCCCATCACCCGCGCCGAAATTCAGGATCGGCTTGCCGCTGCCGGCACGTCCGCCTTCGACCGCTTGCTGGTTATTGACCTCCAATCAACCGGACAAACTGTTGGCGAGTGCTTTATGCACGCCCCCAACGCCGAGGGCATCGCCAGCACCGACGTCAAGCTGCTGCCGGCATTCTGGGGACATCAATACGGCCTGGAGGTCAAACGGGGCTTGCTGGATTACATTTTCACGCATACGGACGCCATCGCCGTCGAAGCCTCGCCCAACGTAGACAACGCAGCTTCCATCAAGATGCAAGAAGCAGCCGGCGGAAAACGTGTTGGCGAGAGCGTCTATCAATTTCCCCCCTCCATGCAGAGTTACACCATCCCCGTGCATTCGTATACCTACCGCGTTAGCCGGGTGGATTGGCAGTCGCCAACCCACAAATAGTTCCGCAAACAAACCTTGATGACGCAGCCTGGTTCCGCGAAATCTGCGAAATCCTGATCTCCATTGGAATTACGCGCTTCCCAGACTGGAGCAGTCTCCAAGACTGCTCCAGTCTCTCTAGAACTAACCTCAAACGCGCTCAGTCCCCGCTGGCGGCGCGAGCACGCAATCGTTCCCAGGGCCAGGCGCCTACGGTCACGTCTCGCCGTTGGAAGCTGATGACCGCCAGCAGCAGCAGCACGCCTGCCGCCGCCAGCAGCGTTAGCGTATTGCCGGCATCCACGCCATTCATCAACGTGTCAAAACTGGCAAAGTAGTAAAAGGGCGACCAGGGCTGCAGCGGTTGCAGGTCGTTTATCAGGTTGCCCAGGCTGTTCATGAAATAGGTCACAATCAGCGCCAGGGTGGCCAGAGCGCCCGCGTGGCGGCGATGGGGCAAATACGCCCCCAACCACAGGCTCAACATGGCAAAGACCATTACGATGGGCCAACCGTTCAGCGTTGCCGCCAGCAGACGCCCTGGCGTCACCGCTGTTTCCACCTGATCCAATACTGCCTGATACCCTACCATTGCGCCGGCAAATGAAATAAGCAGCATCAGAAATACAGCGATTCCCAGGGCGGCTGCTTTCATCAAGACCAACTGCCAGCGAGGCAAAGGCAACGCCATCGTCAATTCCAGCGTCCCCGCTTCTTCTTCGCCGGCCAGCGTGCCCGTGCCGGCAATTAACGCATAAATGCCGAACACCAGCGGTATCCAGGTGAAAAACTCCAGGTCTACAAACCCTTCCAGGCTGCCAATGTTACTCATATCCCCAATCGCCTTGTAAAACTCAGGCAGTTGCAGGCTGGCCATTTGTTCCGCCAGCGACGGGTACAAAACAAACGACAGGACTGCCCACAATCCCAGGCCAATCCCCCAACCCACAATCGCGCCGCGCCGCCCCCACGTTTCTTGCCATAATAGTCGCAGCATCTTAACCTCCATTCCCATTGGCGCCGTAATACGCCAGGAACACTTCCTCCAGCGTCACCGGATGTGTTTCCACGTCCAGAATGCCATAGCCTGCGGCAGCCTGCATCACTGCCGGCATATTTTGCGCCACTTCCAGCGTAACATCGTGGTTGGAGCGGGCCGTCTCCCGCACGCCTTCAAAGGCAAATGCGGCGGCTGGCGGGTCTGCTGCCAGCCGCAAACTGACGCGGCGGAACTGCTGCGTCGTCAGCGTATCCACCCGCTCTACGGCTACCAGCTTGCCTGCGCGGATGAT
Organism: uncultured Ardenticatenaceae bacterium; assembly: GCA_964421605.1. Taxonomy (GTDB): domain Bacteria; phylum Chloroflexota; class Anaerolineae; order Promineifilales; family Promineifilaceae; genus JAGVTM01. Next base: position 15,783 of record CAYQYJ010000023.1, read on the forward strand.
GCCCACGCGGTCAGCCACCGCCTGCACTTCGGGCAAAACGTGGGAGCAAAAGAACACCGTGCGCCCCGCGCCGCGCGCCTCTCGCACCAACTCCAACACCGTTTGCTGCACCAACGGGTCTAGCCCGCTGGTGGGTTCATCCAGAATAAGCAGGTCGGGCTGGCTCATAAAGGCTGCCACCAGGCCCAACTTCTGCTTGTTGCCGCGCGAATATTCACGGATGCGGCGGCTGGCGTCCAGATTCAGGCGTTGGCACAACGCCTGTTCATACTGGCGGTCCACCTGGTTACCGCGCAGCGACCGCACCATGTCCAGATACTGCTGCCCGCGCATATTTTGCGGCAAACTCAACTCCCCTGGCAGATAGCCAACCCGCCGCCGGATAGCCACACCCTCCCGCTGGCAGTCCAAACCAAAAATGTGCGCCGTGCCCGACGTGGGCCGAATAATGTCCAGCAGAGCGCGGATGGTTGTGGTCTTGCCGGCACCGTTAGGCCCCAAAAAGCCAAACACCTCCCCTGCTTGCACCTGCAAATCCACGTCCTGAATGCCCCGGTGGATACCATAGTACAGTGTTAGCTTGTTCGTCTGAATGACATAGTCGCTCATAAACCCATCCTTTCTGCATTTATAAACATATTTTTAGACATGGCTAAATTTGTTCTATTGTACGCCAGACAATATAACTTTGTCAAGTAGAAGGTCGCAGACGTTACCGGGTTCCGCGATTGCCGCTCAAACTAAAAGAGCAGGCCATGCGCCTGCTCTTTCCGTGTCATAGATGGAACTGCTCCTGCTGGCCTACCGCTTATCCACCACAAAAGTGGGCACAGTGGAGCCGCCGCCAGCGGTGACGTTTAGCAGGTCTTGCGTCGCCAGGCGCGTCAGGCAGCCATCCACAAAGGAGCCATAAAACACGTAGGGAGCGGTGTCCAACATGCGGTCCGTGATTTGCAGCTTGCCGTTCACCATGCTGGGATACGGCTCCGTCGGCAGCAAAATTCGCTCCTGCACCACGTATGGCAATTCTCTGGCTTTCTGCACCGCATTCGCCCATTCGCTCTCCGACACCTGCCACCCCAAGACAATGCCCCGACCACCATAATCATCATTAGGCTTCAGCACCAGGCGTTCCCGATACTTGATGATGAAGGGCAGCAAGTCAATCGGCTGCCCGTGGAAGGTGCTGTGCCGCTCCGTGACCCAGCGCGTCCAGGGGATGTGCGCTTCAATCGCTTCTCGCTCCTGCTTATTAAACAGGTGCGCATTCCGTTCGTCGCTCAAAACCGCCAGGCTGGCCTTTTTGTACAGGATTTTGCAGCGGAACGGGTTCACCATGCACACCGCCCCATCCCGCACCGCCTGGATAACGGGGCTGTTCATGCCCATTTTGCGCACGAGTTCATCAATCAGCACCCGCTTGTAAATCAGGGTGATGTGATAGTCGCCCGCCATCAAACGGCCATCGCGATACTCCACTTCGCGCGGGTCTACAATGATGCACTCTTTGCCCTGCCGTTGGAAATAATCTTGAAACAACAAGAATTCACTGTAGGTGGGCACTTCGCGCCAATCCAGGATTGCCAGGCGGGGCACGTCGCGGCGACCCGCCCACTGGTAGTACACTTCCCACAACGTATGCAGCACGCTGTGGCGTACGGGCAGGGGGCGCAGCTCGTAATGGCGGGCGAATTTGCGCATGATGGGCAACACAAAGAACGCTTCGCTCAACACGTCGTTGTAGGCCGGGGCCGCCGGAACCTCGGCGTTGTACTCGGTAAAGCGCAGCTCTTCGGTGTCTGTCAGGAAGAAAGCGTCCAGGCGGGACAGCGGCGCGGCGTAGCGGAAGCCTGGGTCAAACTGGATCAGTTCTTCTTCCCAATCCAGCAGCCCAAACTGATCCCGAAATGGCTTATCAATGATTGCCCGCCGGTAGGCGCGTTCAAAGGCGCGCATCAGAATTTTGATACGGTGTTGTAGGAAGCGGTATTGTGCCGGCATCAAAAACCGCGGCCGCAGTACCGTGCACAAGGGACGATCCCCAAAATACAACCCGCGCTGTTGTAATTGCTCATCCAGTAGTTCCTGGGACACTTCCGCCAGACTGTCCGTCAACAAGTCGTGATACGTGCGAATCGCCTCATAAAGGGGCATACAGCCCTCCTTCGAAAATAGTGATCAGTGGCGAGTGATCAGTGGTCAGAAGATAGCCTCACGCGCAGACGCGGAGAGCGCAGAGAAGAAAAAATTCGTTAAATTCGTGTAATTCGTGGCTAAAATCCCTATTCAGCGCGGTTGGCGGTGAAAAACCGGTTCCAGC
>CAYQYJ010000023.1:18202-21922 GCA_964421605.1 uncultured Ardenticatenaceae bacterium
ATTCGTGGCTAAAATCCCTATTCAGCGCGGTTGGCGGTGAAAAACCGGTTCCAGCGCAGGTCGTCTACTTGTGACCTGGGATTATGCGCCAGGTCAATCACCATATCCGCCATATGCTTCACCGCCCAATCAAAATAATGCGGCGTCAGCGAGTAGATGTCCATATCCGGCGCCGGATTCATGAAGTCAATAGCGTAGGGGACGCCATCCCGGATCGCCCACTCCACCGTATTCATGTCATACCCCAGGGCGCGCACCAGTTTGAGCGAGTCCGACACAATGCGCTCCCCCATCTCTGGCGACAGGTGCGCGTGGTCCACGATATACCGCCGCTGCTTGGGGTCATACTTCATCGGCAGCACGTCCCGCTGCCCAATGCACATGCAGCGCACGTAATGGTCCCACTCAATGAACTCCTGCAAAATCATCGTCAGCAGGCCGGACTGATTGTAGTTATAAATCAACTCTTCGATGGTATGGCACACGTACACATCCCGCCAGCCGCCGCCGTGGGCGTCCTTCAAAACGCAAGGCATCCCCACATAACTGACAATCCACTCCCAGTCAAGCGGAAAGAGGAGGTTACGCAGGCTCTCGTTATGCACAATGCCTGGAACGTAATCTTTGTTAGGCAGCACCAGCGTTTTGGGGCTGACGACGCCCAACTTCGTCGCCAGGCTGGCTTCAAAAAACTTGTCATCAGCCGTCCACATGAAAGGATTGTTGACCACGGTTGTCCCTTCCAGCACGGCGTGCTTCAAATAGGTGCGATAGTACGGGACTTCGTGGGAAATGCGGTCCACGATCACGGCATAGCTGCCCGGTTCCGCCATGGGCGTGCCGCCCAGTTTCACGAACTCGGCCACGACATCCGCATCGCGGCTGTTCACTTCTTTCATAAATGCGGGCGGAAATGACCACTCCCGCCCAACCATTAAGCCTACCTTCAATGTCATGCAGATCTCTCCTTGTGAGGGATTGGGGATTAGTGCGCATATTTTACCAATCCCCACTAAATACACCACTATCCCACAGCCGCTTCCCCCAATGCAAAACGCCAGGCGGCTGCCTGGCGTTTTGCGTCTGACTGTGTTCGCGGGAGGGGTATCGTTCTTATTCGCGGCGGCGCGGCGAGGCGTGAAAAGCTGCCGGCATTTGCCGCGCATTGTTATTGGCAAGAGGCGGCATCGCGGGGCGGCGATTACGGTTCATGACTGTTGGTGCAGGTTGCGTGGGTTCTGCCGGCATCCCATTCGGTCTTTGCAGGAAAGGCGGCACGTCATCCGTCTGCGGCAGATCCACTTCCACCTGGCGGCGCATTGCCAGAGGCGATTTGCTGCGCGTTGGCGCTGCCATCGTTGTCTGCGGTTGGACGGCGGCAGATCGCAGCGCCGCTGCCGGTTGCGTTGCCGCCGAAGGTTGCGCGGCGGCGCGCCGGAAAATGTGGTCTCCGGCCACCGAAAAGGCGCCAATAAACAAAATGCGCGTCAACCATACCAGCACCGCCACGAAAATCGGGGCCGTGCTCAAAAGCTGCTGCCGGCTCAACACCTCATTGCCAAACTGATGCTCCAGCAGCGTCAGGTTAATGGCCCACCAGGTCATCAACGCATTCATCGTGGCCCCCAGCAGCCAGGCGCCCATCAAATACCACGTCTCTTTCGGCTCATCCCGCCCGCGTTCGGGCGTAAACAAATGCGCCAACCCGGCAAAGTCAATGGCGCAAAAGGCAAACGCCAGTATCGTCGCCCACTGAATGTTCAGGAAACTGACGTTCCCCAACAAATTTGCCAGCGCGTACTTGGTGGTATCAAAGTTGAAAACTTCAAAAGCCAGCAAAGCCACCACCAGGATAATCCCGATGACCGCCTGCCGCGAAAAAAGCCAGTTCGCCAGTTGCCCGGCCCCCTGGATGTTAATCTGGTTATCTCGAAGAAAAGTGCCCTGATGCTGCATAACCATTACCTCCGCACTACACCCAACAGCCACATCCTTTTTATTGATGAAAATTACTTGAATTGGCAACTTCCTGGCAGGCGTCCTGCGTCATAGGGCCCCTGCTTTCATCCCCAATTAGAAGAGGAGAGCGGGTATTTGGGGAATACCCGCTCTATCGGTGGGGGGAAGAGGAAGAACATCCGTTCTAATCCATAGAATAGCACAGATGTTCTGATAAGTCAATACATTGCCCCTGTTTCCTTAGAAACGTTTTGTACCAAAATCAGTTTTTTTGACAGCTTTTGAATTCAAATGGCCCCTTGCCCTGCTCTCTTCTCCCTCAAGCCGTTTTCCAATCTACCCCAGCCATAAAACCAGTGGCTAAACGGCTTATTGCCGCAGAATCTTCTCCATCGCTTTTCCTTTGGCGAGCTCGTCAATCAACTTGTCTAAATAGCGTATCTTTTGCATCAACGGATCTTCGATTTCTTCCACGCGAACGCCACACACCACGCCTTTGATAAGCGAACTATTGGCATGAATGGCTGGCGCTTGAGCAAAAAAGGTTTCAAAATCGTGATCCTGTTCGATTTGCTGTTGCAAGCCCGCCTGGTTATAGCCAGTCAACCAGCAGAGGATTTGGTCAACTTCTTCTTTCGTACGATTCTTACGTTCCGCTTTTTGAACGTATAGCGGATATACCCTTGAAAAGGGTGTCGCGAAAATGTGATGTTTAGGCATCGTCACTCCTCCAGTGGGTCGAGACCCGATACGCCTGCTGTCTTCAGGGCGTTAACCAGGGATAACCGTCACCCGCCGCCAAAACGGAAAAAGCTCAAAGCCACGAAAAAAGCCGAAATAACGCGGTCCGTACCCCAAGTCGGCTGGTCGGGTAAGGAAGTGGCATTGCTGCCACTCCCTCCCCTCAGAACCCATCGTGCGCCCCTTCGACCTTGCTCAGGGCAGGCTTTTCAACGCAATAGGCTCAAGCATCTCAAAGGCTCTCCTTGACAGGGAGACCCGCCAGCACATCGTTGTACTGACTTCACGATACCGACCGGGAGCAACCAAACGTTTCCGCTTGTGGGCGCACCAGCTAGACCTAAGCCTGCCGTCATCTGCTTTCCCATATAGAAGTTGTTTATCTGGTTTTCTCGTGACGAGACACCTGCTGGAAGTTTGCTCGTTTTCACGCCGGGCAAATTCTGAACCCGTATCCACACTATTATAGTGTGGCCTTCGCTTTCTCCAGCATCCTTGCCCGCTACATCATTGGTTGACCTTACAGCCGCCCTACCCATTGGGAATGTATCGGGTTTACCCTGTTCCGCTTGTTTACCAGAGCGGGTTAGGCTCCATCTCCTACGCCGGGGGCGCAACATCTGCGGCAGGTATTGCATGACTACCTGCTCCTGACCCCTTGCCCTTTGGCCCAAGTGTGTCAGCAGGTTTCACTTGTTCCAACTCACTGCCTGCCCGGAGTGAAACCGAAGGGACGCTTAAGATGGTTCACTTCTGTTAGCCATATCGCTCGACCCTGGCTCCTTGACTATCTACTGATAGTCGCTGTTACTGCTCGCGCTTTGGCAGCCTCCCTTGTGGGATGAGGACGCATTGTCATGAAGGCTTCGCCCCCGCCGTTACCAGTGACACACGCTTCACTAGAACCTGCCCTGAGGCCGCCGAAGGGGTACCGATGGCAGAACATCGGAGCCTGTGCTGAGCCTGCCGAAGCATTGCATCATTCAGTTTTGAACGTGCAACAGCTAAACAAGCGACTTT
>CAYQYJ010000024.1:0-21902 GCA_964421605.1 uncultured Ardenticatenaceae bacterium
ATTTGTGCAATCATGTCCAATTTTCGGGAAAAGAACCTTTTTTCCCGTGGCTATCTGGTGGGTAACACCCCAGTAAATCGTGACGATCTCTTTAACCGCCTATCATCCCCACAAAGCGGGCAAAAAGGGTATCGTCGCCGGGCAATTTTAGGCGCAGACGCGCCCAAAATTGCCCATAAAAATGGATGTCAGCCCCGCCTGCGGCGGGGCTGACATCCACCACGATCCAATGCAGCGCTACCATCTGGTGGAATGGGGCAGTATACTCAAAATGCGGTTTCGCTAATCGTTGAGAGGACACGTTTAAGTCAGGAGAAAGTATTATGTCAACCTCCGTTTTGGCCGGCAAACCCGCTCCACGCCACCTGCTGGTCAACATTCCCTACCTGATCTCCGCTTACTACACGGGCCAACCGGACCCGCATCACAGCGCTCAGCGCGTCTCTTTTGGCACTTCCGGGCATCGCGGCTCCTCTCTAGAAGCAACTTTTAACGAGCGCCACATCCTGGCTATTTGCCAGGCATTGTGTGAATATCGGCAAGAAGAAGGCATCAGCGGGCCTCTATACATGGGCATGGATACCCACGCGCTATCAGAAGCGGCGCTGAGTACAGCCATTGAGGTTCTTGCCGCTAACGACGTACTTATTCGCATCCAGCGCGGGCGGGGTTACACCCCCACCCCGGTCATATCCCACGCCATTCTCAGCCACAACCGCCGCCTGACTACGCATCAGGCAGATGGCGTGGTTATCACCCCTTCACACAACCCGCCGGACGACGGCGGCTTCAAATACAATCCGCCTCACGGCGGGCCCGCGGACACCGCCGCCACACAGCGTATTCAGGATCGCGCCAACGCCATCTTGCGCAATGATCTCACGGCGGTCAAGCGAATGCCCCTGGCGCGCGCCTTACAGTCAGAAACCACCCAGGAATATGACTTTATCACGCCCTACGTGGCCGATCTGGCGCAGGTCGTCAATCTGGAAGCCATAGCCCAGGCTGGTTTAAGAATTGGCGTAGACCCCATGGGCGGCGCCAGCATCGCCTATTGGGCGCCCATTGCGGAAACCTACAAACTCGACCTGGAAGTCGTTAATCCGGTCATAGATCCCACCTTTTCCTTTATGACGGTGGACAGAGATGGCAAAATCCGCATGGATTGTTCCTCGCCCTATGCCATGGCCAGCCTGATTGGTCTCCGGGATCATTTCGACATTGCTTTTGGCAACGATCCTGACGCCGATCGGCACGGTATTGTCACCAAAAGCGCGGGGCTGTTGAACCCCAACCATTTCCTGGCGGTCAGCATCTGGTATCTGTTTCAGCGTCGCCAGCAATGGCGCAGCGACGCCGCCATTGGCAAAACCCTCGTTTCCAGCAGCATGATTGACCGCATCGCGGCCCATCTAGGGCGGCGGCTGGCGGAAGTGCCCGTTGGTTTCAAATGGTTTGTGGACGGCTTGTTGGATGGCTCCTACGGTTTTGGCGGTGAAGAAAGCGCTGGCGCCTCCTTCCTGCGGCGAGACGGCACAGTCTGGACCACAGACAAAGATGGCATCATTATGGATTTGCTGGCTGCCGAAATTACAGCCGTTACGGGCAAAGATCCGGGACAACATTATGCTGACCTGGCTGCTCGCTTTGGCGATCCGGTGTATGAACGAATTGACGCCCCGGCTAATCGCGTGCAAAAAGACGTGCTGAAAAGCCTCTCGCCCGATATGATTACGGCTACGGCGCTGGCTGGGGAGCCTATCACAGCCAAGTTAACGCGCGCGCCGGGCAACAACGCCCCTATTGGCGGTTTGAAGGTGGTTACCGAAAATGGTTGGTTTGCCGCCCGCCCCTCAGGCACAGAGGAAGTCTATAAGATTTACGCGGAAAGCTTCAAGGGCGAAGACCATTTGCGCCAACTACAGGCGGAAGCGCAAACCATTGTACAGCAGGCTTTTCGCCAGGTTGGCAAATAGCGTATGATAAAGATCGAAGGTCTGGTGAAGAATTACGGCTTGAATCCAGTGCTGCGCGGCGTCAATCTATCGGTGGCGGCAGGGGAGTTTGTAGCCCTGGTGGGGTCAAACGGGGCGGGCAAAACAACGTTGATGCGTATTGTAGCCACGCTGCTCCAACCCGGCGGCGGGTTAGTGCAGGTTGGCGGTTGGACGCTGCCCAAATACGCCAACAAAATTCGCCGCCACATCGGCTTTGTCTCCCATCACTCCCTGCTCTACCCAGACCTGACTGCCAGCGAAAACCTGGCCTTTTACGCCCGTCTCTATGGTCTGGCGGAGCGCGACGAGCGTGTGCTGGCGGCGCTCAAAGGCGTGGGCCTGTCGGCGCGGCAGCGCGACCCGGTGCGCACCTTCTCGCGCGGCATGTTGCAGCGCCTGACGATTGCCCGCGCCACTCTGCATGAGCCGGATGTGCTGCTGCTGGATGAGCCGTATACCGGGTTAGACCAGGAAGCCAGCGCTATCCTGGAATCCCTGCTGCAAGCGGAAAAAGCGCGCGGGCGCACCATCTTAATGATTACGCATGATTTTGCTCGTGGGTTAAACCTGTGCGACCGCATCGCCATTCTAAATCGTGGTAAAATTGCTTCGGAAATTGAACGGGCAGCTATCACTCAGGGTGATTTTCTGGCTTTGTACTCGGAAATCACGCGCATAGCTCAACGCCATACGTGAATTGGAACAGGTCATTTGTGTCTTCCCAAATTTCTGCTTATCTAACCGCCGTTTGGGCCATCGTCTGGAAAGATTTGACGATGGAGCGGCATACCCGCCAGATTTTGAGCGTGATGTTGATTTTCTCGCTGGCGGTGGCGGTGGTGTTCAATTTTGCTCTGGGCGCGTCGGCTATGTCGAGTGACCTGGCGGCGGCGCGCAACGCCTCCATGGGTTTTCTGTGGAGCACAATCTTGCTGGCGGGCACGCTGGGGTTGAACCGCACCCTGACCGCTGAGCAGGAAAATTTTGCCCTGGAAGGGATTCTGGTCTCTCCGATTGACCGCAGCGCCATCTATCTGGGCAAGGTGTTAAGCACAACGTTTTTCACGCTGATTGTGGAAGCGATCCTGCTGCCCGTTTTCATTGTGTTTTTCAACCGCCCGTTTTATCGCCCGCCTGTGTGGGGGATATTGTTTTTAGGAACATTGGGATTTGTGGCTGCCGGCATTTTAGTCGCTTCCATGACCTCACGCAGCCGCAGCAGCTCCGTTTTGCTACCCGTGCTGCTGCTGCCCCTATCCCTACCTTCGGTGATGGCGGCGGCGACAGCCGCGGCGGCTTTTATGTTGGCGGAAATGCCGGCATGGGCCGACGTAGCCTTTTCTATTTCATTGGTCATCGCTTTCGACGTGCTGATGCTGACCGCAGGTCTGCTCACCTTTCATTTTGTGGTTGAAGAGTAAGGGGGCTGCCTCTTTGCCAAACGTTCATCAAGGCTTAACCGTTTTGTAACCGTTACGGAGGATAATTAACACGATGTCAGTAAGCCGCTTAGACCGTCCTGTCCGTATCTTGAACTGGTTGGCAGCCATCATGCTGCTGACCTCCCTGGTTCTCATCTTTTTCTACGTCCCTATGGAACGCACCATGGGCCAGGTGCAGCGCATCTTCTACTTTCACGTCGGCGTAGCCTGGACGTCGGCGGTTGCCTTTTTCGTCGCCTTGTTGAGCGGCATCGCCTATTTGATCAAACCGCGTAAGGAGTGGGACGCTATCGCCATAGCCTCGGTCGAGATTGGCCTGGTCTTCGCTACGATGACGTTGGCTAGCGGCTCCATCTGGGGGCGCCCAGCCTGGAACACGTGGTGGCTCTGGAGTCCGCGGTTGACCTCGTATACCGTTTTGTGGCTGGTTTACGCCGCCTACTTCATGCTGCGCGGCTCCATTGAAGATCCGGATCGCCGCGCCCGCTACGCGGCCGTTTACGCCATTGCCGGCTTTGTCACCGTCGTTATCACCTTCTACAGCATCCGCCTGCTGCGCGACATCCACCCGGCCCTCATCGGCAGCGGCGAGGAGGCTCAGGGAGAGATGGCGCTCACCAGTCCTATGGTATTCACGATGATCTTCTCCTTCCTGACTTTCAGCGTCCTGTACAGTTCCTGGCTGCTGAACCGGATCCGGCTGCACTGGCTACAAGATGAAGTGAACCAGTTAAAGCTGCGCGTTATGGGCCGCCTGCGCGCCTGAGGAGGAAACCATGCCTGATTATCTCTTTTTGTTAACGACCCTGCTCCAGGCAGACGCCCCTCCCAACACGATGGGTTACCTGGTGTTGGGGTACGCTGTTCTATGGATAGTTGGCGCCGTGTACTTCGTTACCCTGTCTAGCCGCCAGCGAAACTTGAAGCAAGATGTGGAGTTGATGCAGCAACTCCTGAAAGAAGAGGAGCAGGGAAAGTAAAAAATGGTGAAGTCTGAAACGCCGCTGCGCGCTTTGTCTGCCGGCAGAATCATCATCCTGGGAACCATTGCCCTGGTGATTATCTTCCTCATTGTGGGCACGTTAAACCAGTCGGCTGCGCCTGATCCAGCATTTGCCTTTGGTCTGCAAACGCAGCCGTTTCTGGTGCTGGCTGTGCTCTCCTTCGGCGGCGGGCTGCTGAGTTTTTTGTCCCCCTGTACGCTGCCTATCTTGCCGGCATATTTCGCCTTCGCCTTCCAAAGCGGTCGTAAACAAATCGCCCTGAACACCTTCGCCTTTATGCTGGGGCTGGCGACCATGTTCAGTCTGCTAGGCGCAGGCGCTTCCGCCATAGGCAGCATCCTACGCGACACGCAGGGCATGATTATGCTCATTGGCGGCGCCCTCATCCTCGTTTTTGGCGTCATGAGCCTGTTGGGCAGCGGCTTCACTGGCTTCAAAGCGGACGAATCCGAAGCCCCCCGCAACACCACGCTGGGCGGCTCCTACCTGTTTGGCCTCACCTTTGCCGTTGGCTGGTCAAGCTGCGTGGGGCCTATCCTGGGCACCGTGTTGACGATGGCGGCTACCACCAGTTCTGTGCTGCGCGGCGGGATGCTGCTCTTCATTTACGCCCTGGGGTTAGGGCTGCCGCTGCTAATCGTTTCCACCCTGTTTGGGCGCGCCAGCCGCAAGAGTCTCTTCTGGCGCATTTTGCGCGGCAAAGGGTGGGAAGTGACCACGCATGCGGCCATTGTTGGCTTGCTCTGGGCGCTGGTCATCTGGCGTATTCTGGTCGCGCTGGCTGAATATGCCGTCTTCAACTTCGACAGTCTGGCAGGAGTGACCTTTACGCCGCTGCAAGAGTATGGACTGCTGGCGCTGGCCTTAATTGGGGTAGCTCTGTGGATATTCACCTCTCCTGGCGAGCGCCGCGTCACGCTGCACTTGCACTCGACGCAGCTTATCAGCGGGGCGCTGTTTATTATCATTGGCATTTTAATGCTAAGTGGCACGCTGGCTACCTTTAACTCCCTGGTCCCGCCTGACCTGGCTATCTGGTTTGCCGGCATTGAAGACAGACTGGTCACCCTGTTCTCGCAATGATTGCCGGAAACAGACAGTTAGCCTGAGACCTGAAGGGTTTTGAAAACCTTTCGGGTCACCTCTCGCCGCCGTTGACCGTCAAAACTTTTTTGTTATGCACCAGCCAACATCTACTCCTGTGGAACAACCGCCTCCTGTAGAACAGCCTGCGGCAAAGGAGCGGGGGCAGCGCCATCCGCTGTTGGTGCTGTTGGGTTTCACCTTACTGGGATTAGCCGCCGCCATGCTGCTTTTTGGCGGATCGCTGCTAAACAGGCAGGAGGATACCGCTGGCTCTGCGGCGGCGGGCCTGACTGGCGCCGTCCTGGAACAGGCGGGCGAATTGGCGTCTGCTCGACCTGCCAGTGAAGTTTATTCCCTGACGACAGGCGTCGTTTCTGCCGGCGACAACGCGCCCGACTTTATCCTGTCCGACCTGAGCGGGCAGTCTCTGCGGCTCAGCGACTTCCGCGGCCAACCTGTGATTCTTAACTTCTGGGCCACCTGGTGTCCTCCCTGCCGCGTGGAAATGCCCGATTTGCAGCGCGCCTATCTGGAGTACGCTGAGGATGACCTGGTGATTCTGGCGCTTGATCAAAACGAGTCGGCGGAAACCGTCGCCCCCTTCTTCTACGACGAGATGAAGTTGACGTTCACGCCGCTGCTAGACATCAATGGGGCAATTGCCGGCATGTACGGCGTCTTCAACTTCCCCACCAGCATTTTTGTCAACGGCGACGGTCAGGTGACTGCCGTGCATCGCGGCTTGATGACCTTTGCCCAGATCGAAACGTATCTCAGCCAGACCTTGAACCAATAACCGCTATGGCGACACCTCCTTCTCCAGCCCCCAGGCAGCCCGTCACCGGCTGGCAGCGCCGCGTTGTCATCTGGCTAGACAAACTCATCTACCGCTTTGCGCGTCGCTGGCTCCTTCTGTTCAACCTGTTTGTGGCCGTCTATGTGGGCTTGCCCATGTTGGCGCCGGCGCTGATGGCATCCGGCGCAACGGGCCCGGCTAACGTCATCTATACCGTATACCGCCCCATGTGCCACCAGATGGCTTCCCGCTCCTTTTTTCTGTTTGGCGAGCAGTTCGCTTACCCCCGCGCCAATGCGGATACCGATTTGATCCCGTTGGACGCCTACATACCGCAGTTGCCTGAGTTTGCCAGCTACTCAGGCGACATCCGCGACCTGAACACCTTTCTGGGCCCGGCGCGCGCCTTTAAGGGCAACCCCCAAATGGGATACAAAATGGCGCTGTGCGAGCGGGATATTGCCATTTATGGCTTTGTGTTGGTAGGGGGGCTGGTCTATGGGCTGCTGCGCCGCCGTTTCCCCATCAAACCCCTGCCGCTGTGGGGATTTGTGCTGATTGGCCTGGCGCCCATTGGCCTGGATGGGTTCAGCCAGTTATTCTCTTACTTCTTCGCCCGCCCTTTGGGCGTGCCCTGGTTGGACAGTCTTATCCCCACCTTGCAGCAAATTTTCCCGCTGCGGGAAAGTCCGCCCTGGCTGCGCACGCTTACGGGTGGGTTGTTTGGCTTTAGCCTGGTGTGGCTGGCTTACCCGCAAATCGAACCGGGGATGCGCGACACAGCCAACCAACTGGCTGCCAAGCTGCGCCGCGTTGGCGCTATCAACGATTAGAAATGCGCGTCTTGCAGCGCAAACTGTTAGTTTGCGCGGGCAAACTAACAGTTTGTCCTACATGACTGACCGCTGTTTTCACAGTCACAGATTTCGCAGATCAGGCAGATTTGTTTTGGGGATAGTTCGGGGTCGGCGCTTCTGACCACTGACCACTGTTCACTGTTCTTACAGGAGGGTTCATGAAACCATTGTCCAGCTTACTTGCCGGCATTCCCGCCTCCGTTACCCTGGCGGTCAACGACAAAGCGAAAGCGCTGAAAACAGCCGGGCGGGATGTGATTGCCCTTGCCGGCGGCGACCCGGATTTTCCCACCCCGCCGCACATTATAGACGCCGCTTTTGCGGCCATTAAAAACGGCGCTACGCATTACCCTGCACCGACGAAAGGAATTCCCGCTGCCCTGGAGGCAATTGCCGGCAAGATGGCCCGCGAAAATGGCATTCACGTCAACCCCGATACAAACGTGATCATCACGCCTGGCGGCAAATGGGGGTTAGCCCTGGCCCTGGCGGGCGTCGTCAACCCTGGCGACGAAGTCCTCTATCTGGAACCGGTCTGGGTTTCCTACCCGCCGCTCATCCAGATTATGGGCGGCGTGCCCGTCGCCGTCAGTTTGCCCAGCGACGATAACTTCCGCATTACGGCGGAACTGCTGCAAGCGAAAGTCACGCCGCGCACCAAAGCCATTATGATCAACACGCCCAGCAACCCCAGCGGGCGGGTGATCACCCAGGCGGAAATGGACGCGCTGGTCAAAGTCGCCACTGAAAACGACCTGTACGTCATCGCCGACGAAATCTACGAAAAACTCGTCTACGACGGGCGACAGCACATCTCTATTGGCAGCCAACCGGGCATGGCTGAACGCACGTTAACGGTCAATGGGCTGTCGAAAGCGTATGCCATGACGGGCTGGCGACTGGGGTGGCTGGTCGGTCCCGCGCCCATTATCAGGCTGGCGAGCCGGATGCACAGCCAGATGGTGACCTCGGCAGCCACCTTTACCATGCACGCAGCCATCGCCGCCCTGAATGGGCCCCAAGACGCGGTGGAGATGATGCGCGCCGCCTACCAGCAGCGGCGGGATTTCATGGTAGACGCCTTGAACGAAATGCCGGGCATCGAGTGCGCTTCCATCGAAGGCGCATTTTACCTGTTTCCCAAATTCACCCACTCGCAGCGAAACAGCGTGGAACTGACTGACGCGCTGCTTGATCTGGCGGATATTGCCGGCACGCCCGGCATCGCCTTTGGCAGCAGCGGCGAGAAACACGTCCGCTTCTCCATCGCCACCGCCATGTCTGATCTGGAACGCGCTGTAGAAAGATTAGCCAAGATAGCCACCCAACTATAACCCTCACTCCGGCGGCTGGAAAGGCCGCATCTTTGCGCCGCCGCCCCTCCTTTCATGGGCATTGGCATTGATTTCAACTGGCAAACAGAAGGCGATGCCCAAACCAATGGATCGCCGCCCGCTAAAACCAATGGCGGTCTCTCCTGGCTGGCTGTTGCCTTTGTCCTCCTGGCGCTCATCCTGGGCGGCTGGTTTGGCTTTCGTCGCTGGCAAGAAAACCGCGAAGCAGACCTACAGACAGCGCTGCAAGCGGTGCTGGACCTGGAAAAAGAAGCGGTAGCCGCTGGAGACGGGGAGCTATTCCGCGATTTACAAACCAATGACCCGGCCTGGATTGCCGCCCAACTGCTGCCGCGCAATCAGGCTTTTAACCGCGCCACGCGCCAGGTCACGCGGGCCGGGCGGTCAGCCGCGGAAGCCTGGGCTAACGTCGTCTGGCGGGAGAATGGTCAGGCGTGGCAGCGGATTGCGTTTTTTCACTGGGACGGCAGCCAGTGGCAGCGCAGCAACGGCAGCGCCGCCTATTGGGGAGAAACGAAACGGTATGCCTATGAATGGGGCGTGCTGGTCATACCCAAAAGCGACCAGGCGTGGCGGACGCTTATCAGTCGTTTCATTGAACAAAGACTGCCGCCAGACGCGCCGGAACTGACCATTTCCCTGCTCCCTCAGGATGGCCCACCGCTAGGGCTGGAAACGCCCACCGCCAGCGACGTACAGCTTCCCTCCCCCCGCTTTTGGGGGCTGGATGAAAACGGACAGCCAGGCGACCCCTTTTGGTCGGCGCTGGCAGCCCTGCTCCAACCCAGAGCCGCCACCTTGCGCTTTGTTGTGCCCGACGCCGCCCTTTTCCGCTATCTGGGATTGGCGCAGTCGTTCGCCCGCGATTATTTGCCGCCTGATTACGGCCTGGAGATTATTCCTGCCGGCAGCCTGCCATCCGACCCACGCCTCTGGCTGCCCCAGGTAGACGGCGCCCGCCTCATGCCCGATGAAACGCTTATCGCCGCCGGTTACGTGCGCGACCTGACCGATTTGATGCAGCGCGATTTACAATTCGACCAGGCTGATTTCTACCAGCAAATCTGGCAGGCGGCCTGGTGGCAGGATCGGATGTGGGTCGCCCCTGGCCACGCAATCATGAACCTCATCTTCTACAATCGAGAAGCTTTTCGCCAGGCGGATTTGCCGCTGCCACAGGCTGGCTGGACCTGGGCAGACCTGACCGCCGCCGCCAGCCAACTCAGCCATCCCCTGGCGGAAGGGCGCCGCTATTGGGGCGTTATAGACATTTCCGCCGACCTGGTATGGGGTTACGGTTTTAGCTGGGGCAGCGGCTGCGTCACCGGGCCCTGCCTGCCGGCATTGGTCCCAGAACGTTTGGACGCGGCGTTAGCCTGGTATGGGCAGCATGTGGGCGCAGCGCTGCCGGATGTAAGCCGGCTGGACGAGACAGCCCGCCAACTGGCGGAACTACGCTGGCTGACCCTGCAGCAGACGGCTATGTGGGTCAGTTCTCCGGTCGAGTACGAAACAGGGTTGTCTCGCCTGTCGTTGGGGGTGGCTCCGTTTCCGTTGTCGGCGGCGCAGGTGGAGGCCGGGGGAAAAGATGCCGGCATCACCCCCCTCCACGTCTCTGGGTTCATCATCAGCCAAAGCTCAACCTATCCCCGCCTGATGTGGGCCTGGCTGCGCTACCTGAGCTACGCCTCCCCTGACCAGCTTCGCGCCATTCCCGCCCGCCCTTCTGTGGCGGAGCAAACCCTCTTCTGGCGGCGGCTGCCCGGTCAACTTGGGCCAGCCATGTCTGCCGCCTTCCCCCTGTCCCGCCCCATCCTCATTGGCGAAGAAAACTGGATTACCTGGGAGCAACTGCAAACTCCAACTGTCCCCATGTCCTCCCGCCCCCGCTGGTTCCAACGCCTCAACTCACCCAATTAAGGGCCTCAGCACTCAAACATTCACAGCGCGCTTCTGAAAGCCTGTTTTCGTGGCTGAATACAATAACGCCAGGATGACAATCCAGACCAACATACGCACCGTCATGGCGACAAGGCTATCAAAAGCAACGATAGTACGAAATGTAGTCAATAAGATGAGCATAACGACTGTATGGGCAGAAAAAGTGGCGCCGGCGGCCAACATGGCATAGCGGCTGTTTTTCCAGATGAAAACGGCTGTTGCTAAAATTGTAATCACCCCCATAACGAAATTATAAACGGGCAACCAGTCAATGACGGTATAGTCAGGCAACTTACCTGACAACACCCGTCCACCGGCCACGACAGCCATTACTCCGATGATCCAGGCCAGGACGGCAGCGATTTTCATTTTCGAGAGCTTCATGTTTATCTCCTCTTTCTCAAGCGTCAGACATTGTGTTCCGCGTCAATCAACCACTGGCGCATCTTCTATCAAAACAAGGCTGCCCTTATCCAATACAGCTAACCCCTGACGTACAATCTGCCATAGTGTCAGGACGATGGGAATAATAGAAAGCGTCCAGAAAAGATAGGCAATCCCATGCAAAAAGCCCTGATAAGAGGTCAGGAAGATGCTGGCCCACAGGAAAACGCCTCCTAGATGGACAGTGACCAGGCTAAACCAGCTTCCTCCCAGTCTGGCAGGCGTGCCTGGCAGGAATAAGCGATAGAAGAAGTAAGGAATGAAGGCATAACCAAATTGCAGAACCCAGCCATAAATCAGGGCTTGCGGCGCGTTCTGTTCGATGCCCGCGCCAGGAAAACCGGCGATGCCGAGAATAATCAACGGAGCAACCAGCACGGGCGCCAGAATCCAAAAATAAGATGTGACCAGGTGCCAGATGCCTGGCTGCGACCACACACTGCGTTCTCCCCAGACGGATTTGATGACGTTAACCAAAAGCCAGATAGTGGCTGTCAGATGCAGCGCCAGACCCGGCACGGAAAACCAGTTGGATTTGAACCAGGGGCCAAGCACCAGCCCCAACGCGCCCACACTCATCATCCAGAAGATCGGCGTTATCGCTCGTGGCCAGGCCAGTGATCGCTTTGTCCATGTCGGAACCATATCCACCAGTATGCCGGCAAAGACCAGTGACAGAAAACCCCAATTGTTAGCGTGAATATGCACTTCGACAGGCGTTTTGATTTTTAGCCAGTCGCTCCAGCCTAACCATAACCCCGTCCCCACGATAATGCCCACCAGGAAGTAGCTTAAACCAGCCAGGTAGAAGTGACGCCCGCGGTGTTGCCCGTTATAAGACGCGGGGCGGCTTCGTTCGGTGGGGCGTATTTTCCGCAACTGGTTAACGAGCAGGACGGCAGCGATAAAAATGAAGGAGCCGCCGATTAGAATGAGGGCCTGGTTGATAATGGGAATGCCGATGAGCAACGTCAGCAAACCGACATTCAAAGTGAGCCAGGTATCCCAGCGAAACTCCGGACGGGGCAATCCAGCACGAACGGCAGCCAGTAACGGCAGCAGGCCAAAGATGGTTTCGGTCATGGCTCCCAGCGTAATCAAATGAACACGCAGCCAGCGTAAACCGTTAAACCAGGGCAAAATATCGAAGCTGGTCAGCGAGGCGTCTGCAGCAGCCAGGAGAGCCATCGCTGTAAACAAAGCAGTCATTAAGAAATAGAGGTTGAGCATCCACGAGCCTCTCAGGTTACAGGGGTAAGCGGCGCAAGCATCGCCGTCTCCGAATCATCGTTTGTCCAGATGGTGTTTGGTTTGATCATAACCGCAACCACTTTTCAAAAAAAATCGCTCAAGCAATAGAGATACTCTATCACTTGAGCGATCCGTTTTCGCCGACTTTTGTCGGATTTAGAACTTACGCGCCGCCAGAAAGAGTACAAAAGTCTTTGAGACTTTTGTACTCTGATAACACCGTCCGTCTTGGAACTATTCTGCGTCTGGCAAATTCAAGCGGCAAACGCTTCTAACGCTGGCCGATTCAGAATACGAATCTGGTGTCTTTCTACTTGAATCCAGCCGTTGTTCTCCAATTCTCGTAGGGCGCGCTGCACCACATCGGGCACGGTTCCCAACCGAGATGCCAGTTCTGTTTGGGTGTACCAACGGGGGCGGTGAAGAACGTTGTCAACGGCATCCGCCAGTAACAGCCGGACCAGGCGGTCGGTGACGGGACGCAAGGAAATATCTGTCAGTAGCGACACCAGATACAACATGCGCTCCGCCAGTTTAGCAATCACATATTCGGCAAAATCGGGACGTTCCCGCAGCAAGCGCAGTAAGACGGTTCGTGGTATCAACCAGATGCCGGCAGGCTCTAAAGCAATAGCTGTTGCGGGATTCGGCTGGTTGGCAAACATGCCGATTTCATTAAACGTCTCGCCGGGTTCCAGGAAACGTAATATTTGCTCTCGACCTGTCGCGGATATTTTGACGACTTTTAGCCAGCCGTACTGCAAATAATAGAGACCAGGTTGAGCTTCCCCTTCAAGCACCACTATCTCGTCTGGCGCATACTCATGCCAGCGTGCATGACGCGCCAATTCCTGCAAAGCCTGTTCATCTAATCCTGCAAAAAAGGAAAGGGCGCCTAGCTGCTCAACAAATTGAACCAGAGACGGGCGATGCGGGGGGACGTTTGCCGGCATGAGATTGGCTCAATCTGGCGCTAGATTCAACCAACTTTCTAATGATGCAAAATCTGCGATAGAAACAATTTTGTCCGCTCGTGAATGGGATTTCTGAAAAACTCTTCAGGCGTGTTCTGCTCCACAATCTGGCCCATATCCATGAAGATAACGCGCTCAGCCACTTCACGGGCAAAACCCATCTCATGCGTCACCGCCAGAATGGTGTAGCCCGCCCGCGCCAGGTCGCGCATCACGTCCAGCACTTCCTTGATCATTTCCGGGTCCAGCGCTGAGGTAGGCTCGTCAAACAGTAGGATATTAGGCTCCATGGCCAGCGTGCGCGCAATCGCTACCCGCTGCTGCTGCCCGCCGGATAATTGCCCCGGATATTTATGCGCCTGTTCAGGGATGCCCACCCGCGTCAACCACTTCATAGCCACCTCTTCCGCCTTTTCCCGTGACCATTTACGCACGTGGATGGGCGCCAGCGTGACGTTCTCCAACACCGTCAAATGGGGGAACAGGTTGAACTGTTGGAACACCATGCCCACTTCGCGCCGGATTTCGGCAATATTGCGCAAATCATGGCTGAGGGTAATCCCATCCACAATGATGTCCCCTTCCTGATGCTCTTCCAGGCGGTTGAGGGTGCGGATAAAGGTGGATTTACCTGAACCGGAGGGGCCAATAATGACAATCACCTCTCCCCGTTTTACGGTCAGGTTGATGTCGCGCAGGGCTTGAAAATCCCCGTACCATTTGTTGACGTTGCGCACCACAATGATCTCTTCCGTATTGGTTGCCGTTATCATTTCCACCCTCCTATCGCTGCCCCACGCCCAGCCGTTTTTCCAGGCGGCGGCTATAAGCGGTCATAGCGGCGCTGCCAATGAAGTAAACGACGGCGATAAAGATGTACGGTTCGGCGCGGCGGCCCAACCATTTTGTTTGCGAGGTGATTGTGCCGGCAACGTTCAAAATATCAAACAGCCCCACAATCTGTACCAGCGACGTATCTTTGAACAGACTGATAAACTGCCCCAAAATAGCCGGAATCACCGCCCGCAGCGCCTGCGGCAAAATCACCAGGCGATACTTATTAAATGTACTCAGCCCCAAAGCATCGGCAGCCTCATACTGCCCTTTAGACAGCGATTGCAGCCCGCCGCGCACATTCTCCGCCAGATACGCCGCCGAGAACAACGTGAACCCCCCCAACACACGCCACGTGTTCAAAATCTCGGTATTCGGTGGCAAGATCAGGGGAAACATCACGGTAGCCATAAATAGAACCGTAATTAAGGGTACGCCGCGCACAGCTTCAATGTACAGCACACTAAAAGCCGCCACCAGATTCCCCTTAAACGAACGCTGGAAGAAGTAGGCTACCACAGGCAGCAGCAGGGGCCAAAAAGCCAACACCCGTTCCAGGTTGCTGCGGGCGGCTGCCAGATTCCCTGGCGTCGTCGCGACCAATCCCCAGACCATAACTGCCAGCGCTATCGTATAAGTCAGCCAGGCGGGAACGCCCGTAATCTGGCTGCGCCGCCCCAGCGCCAGCAGCAAACCAATAGGAAATGAGACCACAATGGAAAAGACGGAGAGAATCAACGTCAACAGCAAACCGCCCCACACCTGGTCAGGATTCACCTGCTGCAAGGGGCCTGCTTCGCCCACGCCGCGCAAAAAAAGGTAGCTGATCACGGGCGTCAACAGCCACAGATACGTCAGCCCGCGCCGCACATATTTAGACCCTTTGAAACTATCGCGATAGACAAACAGGCTGGGAACCGTTAACACGACCAACATGCCAATTGTGGCGTATATACGCCAATCCAGTTCGGCGGGAAAGCGGAAAATAGCCAGCAGACGAAAGTTGTCAATAACGGCGCCCCAGATAGCGCCGCCCGCCGCCTCCTGGCTGGCAATAACGGGGTCCGTGCTAAAACTGGCATTCACCACCATATACAACAGCATCCCCCGCGCTGCCGCCACAATCGCCAGCATTAGCAATAAGGTCAGCAGTACGTTGGTGATCGAATTGTACAGGTTATTCTTTAACCAATACGAAACGCTTGTATGATGACGCGCCAGTTCGCTGGAAACGGCCCAAAGCACGCTCACGCCCCACAGCAACAGCACCAGAATCGTCGACAGCGGCAGCGCACGCAGTTGATTGACTGTGAAGGCTACCGTTATGGTCGTGAGAACCAGCAGCCATAAAGCCAACAGCCAACTGCGCGTAATGTGCTCGCGCACAAACTGGCGCCAGCTAAAGTGGGTGCGACCGCTCGCCAGACGCTGCAAATTGTGATAGAGGGCAGCCATGTTTATCTCTCCACCAGGGCAATGCGCCTGTTATACCAGTTCAGCAAGGCGGAAATTGCCAGGCTGATGCTCAGGTAGGTGGCCATGACAATGATAATGATTTGTACGGGACGCCCCGACTGGTTAATGGTTGTAAAGCTGACTGTCCAGATTTCGGGATAGGCTACGAATTGAGCCAGACTGGAGTTTTTGGTCAGGTTAAGGTATTGGCTGGTCAGGGGAGGGATAATGACCCGCAGCGCCTGGGGTAAGACAATGAGGCGCAATCGCTGCGCTTCGCTCAGGCCCAGGGCGCGCGCCGCTTCGCTTTGCCCTTTGGAGACGGATAAGATGCCGGCACGCACAATCTCCGCAATAAACGCCGCCGTATAAATGGTCAAACCAAACAAAACCGCCGCAAGCTCTGGCGTCAGCTTCCCGCCGCCCACAAAATTTAGCCCCTCAATGCGCGGCACAGACAGGCGCATGGGTCTTTCGGGAATGGGCACAGTCACATGCGCCGCCGCATCGGGCAGCGCGTCTCGTTCGGCGGTAATCAAAGCCGTAGGCGCTACCACCACCTCACACGTTCCCTCTGCATAAGCCGCCATAGCCTGATCTATTCGCGTAGACCGCCGCACAGTGTAAGGGATATCGTCCGCCTGGAGCTGCGCCGTCAGGTTCACTTCAGCAGGCGTATCGCGCAGCGCACACAGCTTCAGAGCGCCTTCCTCTACTTGCGCCTGGGTCAACGTTCCATTTTCCAATCCTTCGGCAATGTCGCTTAACCGCTCAACAGGCAAACGGCTCACAATCAACGCTTCCAGATCGCTGTATTCGCGCAGTTGCAGCGCCTGCGATACCAATAGCGCCTGATTGCCGCCTGCCTGACTACCAGCCACAGCCCAGCCAGCGCCGCCAATCAGCAGCAAGCAAAGCAACACCCACGTAGCCCGATTAGATGGCTGCCCCGTGCGCATCTCGCGTCGCCCCAAAACCACCCATAACGCCAGGGCCAGGAGCAAAGCCGCGCCGGCGAAAATCGCCCAGATAGAAAAAGACGGCATAGTTACAAACTGAGGATAGTTTATGCCGCGCTGGCTCAAAAAAACGGGTAATCCAAACGGTTGCAGAGCTTGACTAATGGGGGGCAGCGCGTTTAACAGCACCACCAGATATAAAAATAATAAGACCAACACTAATGGCGTATTGCGCATTAAATCAATATACCATTTGGCGATGTTGCTCAGCAGCCAGTTGGAAGAGAGCCGGGCAATACCCGTAAAAGTGCCCAAAATGGTAGCCAGGATGATCCCTAGACCCGATACCTTGAGCGTGTTTAAGAGACCGACCCAGATAGCGCGCACATAGGTATCGGCAGGCGAGTAAGGTATAACAGTCTCGGCAATATCAAACTGGGACTCCAGATTGAGGAAATCAAAAAAACAGCGCAGCTTCTCTGTGCCATCCGAGCACAGAAACTGCGCCTTCCCTAATCGCTGCAAACCGCCGTAGACGTTGTTGAGTAAATAAATGGTTGCCAGGGCAAATAAGATCAGAAATACAATCTGAGCCAGCACGCCTAACACACGACCATCGCGCCAGAAGGGGACGGATTGGGGGTTGCGGTTGGGGGAAAGGTTTGAACTCAGGTCGGTCATAGACACCGCCTACGTGGGCGCTTTGCCCTGACTGGACAGGCGTTGGCCCGATGGCAAACGGCGGTCGCGCCTTTTCATGGTAGGTGGTTTCAGGCGCATACGCGCCTGAAACCACGCTAAGAGGAAGATTTATCGTCGTGGAATGCGATTTAGCGGAACGGTGGCGCGTAGATCAAGCCGCCTTCAGTGTAGAGGGCGTTCAGACCTCGCGGCAGATCGAAGGGGGTATCCGGGCCCAGGTTACGATCGTAGATTTCGCCGTAGTTACCCACCTGCTTGATAATCTGGTAGCAGAAGTCGTTGCTCAAGCCTAACGCCTGACCCAGATCGCCCGTTTCACCCAGCAAATTCTGGATCACAGGATCGTCGCCGCCCAGGGCGCCATCCACGCTGGCAGAAGTGAGGCCATATTCTTCGGCAGCCATGGTGCAGAAAACGCTCCAGGTGACAATGTCGCCCCAGTTGTTATCCCCATGACGCACAGCCGGGCCCAAAGGCTCTTTGGACATGGTGACATCCAGAATAGTGTGGGCGCTGGGATCGCTCAGGAGGATTTGCTGCGAGACCAGACCTGATTTGTCGGTGGTGAATCCATCGCAGGAGCCGGAGTCATACGCCTCACGGGTGGTATCGGCGTCGGGGAAGACTTTTGGCTCAAACTGAATGTCCAGGGCGCGGAAAACGTCGGCGAGATTCTTCTCGGTGGTCGTGCCGGCCTGGACGCAAATTGTGCCGCCATCCAGACCTTGCAGATCGGTGATGTCGCTGTCAACGCGCACCATCATGCCCTGACCGTCATAGAAAGTGGTGGGCACGAAGTCGAGACCCAGGGAGGTGTCACGGCTGATCGTCCAGGTGGTATTGCGGCTGAGGACGTCAATCTCACCTGTTTGCAGCAAGGGGAAGCGCTCCGTGGCCGTGGTGGGCCGGATTTCTACCGCCGTGGCATCGCCCAAGGCGGCTGCGGCCACCACGCGGCAAAAATCAATGTCGAAACCGCTGTAGTTGCCAGCCTCATCGAGATACCCAAAACCGGGCACAGAGCGGTTGCCGCCGCACTTCAAAATACCGCGTTCGCGCACCAGTTTGAGGGTGTCGCCCGTTGGCGCTGGGACCACTTCTTCACTGCTGGCAGGAGCCGTTACCACGCGGGTCACTTCGCGGGTCACTTCGATTGTCTCGGTAGCGCCGCTGCCACAGGCAGCCAGGAAGAGGGCCAACAAGACCAGGCTAATAATAACAGAAAGACGTTTCATAGTTCTTCTCCTCACATTGAACGGGGGGGGTACGCTGCGTTATTGCCGCGTATTAAAAAAGCAGAGGCGACTGCCGGCAAGCTGCTGTCGCTCTATTTTGCCAGAGATTTCCACAAAACGTTTCACCTCCACAACGATTAGCTGGAAACAGGCAACCAGGCAGCCAAACGCCGTCCCTATCTTTTCGTTTGGGGCCGAAGCCGCACAAACTGCGGCGACCTGGCAGGCAATCTTGTTTGATATAGACGGCTGGCCTGGGGCAGTTTACCAAGACGCCAGAGGGGATGGTTATAGATTACCCCAGCAGGGTTTAAAGCGAAAGTAAATAGTAGGGCGGAATGAACGTTGCCGAGAACAGGTAACAAGGTTACAGTTATGCCATTCGCTGACAGGAAGTCTGTGCGACTTTTGCCTGGATTTCGTAGAGTTACGATGGTAGGCAGAAAACGAGATTCCACACCTGGTTGGTAATCAAGTATAACCATGCTGTAAAATTGGGCAAGTGAAATGCCGGCAGCGCCCGCAACTATTCTGCGCCCAAACACCCAGTTGAACAATTTATGTCAAACAATTACGACGCAATTATCATTGGCGGGGGACACAATGGTCTGGTAGCGGCAGCTTATCTGGCTAAAGCCGGAATCAAACCGCTCGTCTTGGAGCGCCGCCCGATGCTGGGCGGCGTGACCTCCACAACCGAAATTGCGCCCGGCTACAGGGTGGATGCGTTGCTGCACGATGCCGGCAACTTCCGCCCCGCCATCCTGCGCGACCTGTTCCTGACCATGCAAGGGCTGGAACTCATCCCCCCTGATCCTGTCATTTTTGCCCCCCAACCCGATGGAAACTATCTCGCCTTATGGCGAGACGCCAGCCGCTCTGCGGCAGAGATAGCCCGTTTTTCGGCGCACGACGCCGCCCAATTTGTCGCTTACAGCGCCGCCATGCGCCGCTACGCCCAATTCCTGGAGTTGGCTCTGAGCCAGACGCCGCCTGACGTGGAGAATCTGGGCAGCAACGATGCCTTGGGCTGGCTAGGCGTGGGAACCGCCTTCCGCCGTCTGGGGAATAAAGGCATGTACGAGATGCTGCGCGTCTTGCCCATGTCCCTGGTTGAGTTTCTAGATTTGTGGTTTGTTTCTGAACCGGTCAGGGGCGCGTTGGGGAACGTGATCTGCGGCGCGCACCATGGCCCCTACGCTGGCGGCACAACCCTCCTGGCTCTTTACCATCATTTGGGGCATCAGGCAGGCGGTTTGCCGGCAACCATGCAACTGCGCGGCGGCATGGGTCAACTGTCTGCCACCCTATCCAGCGTTATCACCTACGCTGGCGGCGCCGTGCGCACCAACGCCAGCGTGGCCCAGATTATGCGCCGCGATGGTCGCGCCAGCGGCGTTATCCTGGAAAACGGAGACGCCTTTACGGCCCCCGTGGTCCTTTCCAGCGCCAATCCGCGCCACACTTTTTTTGATCTGGTTGGTCCCTATGAACTGGATCCCAGCTTCACCCGCGCCATTGACCAGATTAAGTTCCGCGGCGCAACCGCTAAGGTGAACCTGGCTCTGAGCGGTCTGCCTGCTTTCACGGCGCTGCCTGCGGGTCAGACGCACCTTTTATCTGGTCGCATCTTCATCAGCCCCAGCCTGACGTATCTGGAACAGGCGGCAGATGCCGGCAAATACGGTCGCTTCTCCCCCCACCCTGCCCTGGACATCCGCATTCCCACGCTCAACGATCCCTCCCTGGCGCCCCCTGGCGGACACGTCATGTCCATTCTGGCACACTATGCCCCCTACGCCCTGCGTGAGGGAACGTGGGACGAGCAGCGGGCGGCTTTGGGTCAGGCAGTGCTGGACACAGTGCGCCAATACGCGCCAGACCTGGACGACTACCTCTTGCAGCAACAAGTGCTGACCCCGCTTGACCTGGAACGGGACTTCGGTCTGGCGGACGGCGGTCTTTATCATGGTCAGATGTCTTTGGACCAGCTACTTTTCATGCGCCCCGTGCCTGGCTGGGCTAACTATCGCACGCCGGTTCCGGGTCTCTACTTTGGCGGGGCGGGCGCGCACCCTGGCGGCGGCGTGACGGGTATGCCCGGCAAACTGGCGGCGCAAACTATCCTGCAAGACAAACAAAACGGCAAATGGTAGCCGACGCTGTTCTTAACCTGCTCCGCCACGGCAATCAGTTAAAACGCACCGCGCGCACAGGCTGGCGGCAGCGGGGCGTGGCGGCAGGCGAGGACGTAGCCGCGCACACCTACGGCGCCGCCTTCGTGGCTCTGGTATTGGCTGAACTCCTGGACGAACCCGTAGATCGGGCGCGCTTGCTGGCAATGGTCATCTTGCATGACCTGCCTGAGGGATTGACAACCGATATTCCGTCTCCAGCCTGGCAGTTTTTGCCGGCAGGCATCAAAACAGACGTGGAACGCGGCGCAATGCACACCATCCTGGGAGAAGCGACATTTAAGGCGGACTGGATGGCCTGGTGGGAAGAACTGCACGCCAACGTCACCACGGAAGCGCGGCTGGTACACGACGCTGACCGGCTGGACATGTATGTGCAGGCGCTGGTATACGAACAGCAAACGGGGAACCAACAGTTGGCGGAATTTTGGGAAACCCCCGCCGTTATGGAATTCCCTATTTCCCAAACCCTTTACGACGCTCTGCGCCAGAGCCGGACTGCTAACGCCCGCCAGCGAAAACAGGACGCTGATTAACACAGAAATAGGACGCTAAAGGATGCCCGACGTTCGCATCCTCAGATGCGAACTCCTCATTTTACGTTTGACGGGACAATACTCTGCGAAGTTTGCGCTTAAGCAAAGAACAGGGAGGAAACGATGTACGAAACGAATAAGTACGAAGGCATGATCGCCGAGACGGTGACGATAGCTGGCGCCAACGGCGACCTGATCAACGCTTACCTGGCTCGCCCGTTGGGGGCTGGCCCCTTCCCTGGCATGGTCGTCGTCCACCACATGCCCGGCTGGGACGAATGGTACCGCGAAGCAACGCGCAAGTTCGCCCATCATGGTTACGTGGCGCTGTCGCCCAATCTCTACTACCGCGACGGACACGGTACGCCGGAGGACGTCGCCGCCAAAGTGCGGGCAGCCGGCGGCGTGGCGGATGAGCAGGTGGTAGGCGACCTGGCTGGGGCGCAGCGGTATCTCCAGGCGCTGCCATTCCTGAATGGCAAAGGCGGCGGGGCCGTGGGCATCTTTGGCACTTGTTCTGGTGGACGGCACGCCTTTTTGGCGGCGTGCCGCACGCCTGGCTATGCCGCGGCTGTAGATTGTTGGGGAGGACGGGTGGTAATGTCCCCCGAACAGTTGACGCCTAAATTTCCGGCAGCCCCCATTGACTACACGGCAGACCTGTGCTGCCCATTGTTAGGTCTCTTTGGCGAAGAAGACCGCAGCCCCACGCCCGAACAGGTGGCGCAGCACGAAGCAGAACTCAAAAAGCATGGCAAGACCTACGAGTTTCACATGTACGCTGGCGCGGGTCATGGCTTTTTTTATTATGACCGTTCCGTTTACCGCCAGGCGCAGGC
>CAYQYJ010000025.1:0-7873 GCA_964421605.1 uncultured Ardenticatenaceae bacterium
GACAGCCGCCTCAAGCCAGATGCGCCTTTACCGCCGCCGCCACTTCATAGGGAATTCCGGGCACCGAGGCGACCTCTTCTACAGTTGCCTGGCGAATGTCTTCCAACGAGCCAAACTGCTCTAACAGCAGCTTACGCCGCTTGGGGCCCACGCCGGGAATGCTATCCAAAATCGAAGCTACCCCCGCCTTCCCTCGCCGCTGGCGATGCCCTTCATTGGCAAAACGATGCGCCTCGTCGCGTACACGCTGCACCAGATACAACGCTTGCGCCCGCCGCGACAGATAAACAGAAGTGGATTGCCCTGGCAAGAAAAGCTCTTCTTCTTGTTTAGCCAGCCCCACCACGGGCACGTTCTCTTGCAGCCCAAACGCTTGCAACACTTCTACGGCGACCGCCAACTGGCCTTTGCCGCCATCCACAATGAGCAGGTCGGGCAAAATAGCCCACGCTGTTTCCTGGCGCGGCTGCCCAATCTGGCTGGGATCGTGCAGCTCGCCGGCGCTGGCGTCCATGTAGCGCTGAAAGCGGCGCGTCAATACCTCTTTCATGGCGCCGTAGTCGTCATTGCCCACCGTTTGCACGTTAAAACGGCGGTAGTCGCTCTTGCGCGGCGCGCCTTGCACAAACACCACCATTGAACCGACAGGGAATTTCCCTTGCGTGTGACTGATGTCGTAACACTCAATGCGGGCAGGGGGCGTGGTTAGTTTAAGCGCCTCTTGCAGTTCACTGATAGCCTGCACGTGTTTGGAGCGATCCGCCGCCCACTGCTGCCGCAGCGTCGCCAGGGTATCCCCCGCATTCTTCGCTGCCATTTCCACCAGTTCCCGCTTCTTGCCTCGCTGCGGCACCTGAATAGAAACCTTCGTGCCCCGTTTTTGCCGCAGCCATTGCTCAATGATGCGCGCCTCATCTACTTCATTTGGCAGCAGCACCTCTTTGGGAACGTGAGCGGCCTCGTCGTAAAACTGCGTCAGGAAGTCGTGTAGAATATCCCCATCCGCTTCGCCATCTGTGCCTTCTAACAAAAAATACTCTCGCCCAATGAGTTTGCCGTGCCGGATGAAGAAAATCTGCACGCAAGCGTCCCCCTGTTCGCGGGCAAAAGCCACCACGTCCTGATCGGTGTTGGTCGCGGCAATTACTTTCTGTTTGGCTACTACCTGCTGAATCGCTTTCAACTGGTCACGGTATAGCACAGCCTTCTCAAAATCTAACGCTTCTGCCGCTGCCGCCATCTTCTTCTCAATATCTTTACTGATATGCTCCGAGCGTCCATTGAGAAAATCCATCAACTGCTGAATCATGTGGCGATATTCCGCCTGATCCACGGCGCCAATACAGGGGCCGTTACATAGCTTGATGTCATAGTAGAGGCAGGCGCGTTCATCTTTGCCCGTAATATTGCGGTCGCAGGTGAGGTAGGGGAAGATGCGGCGCAACATTTCCAACGTTTGTTGCACAGCCCAGACGGACGTGTAGGGCCCAAAGTAACGTCCCCCGTCGCGCAGCATCCGCCGCGTGACTGTCACTTTGGGGTAAGGGTCTTGCCAATGCACTTTTATGTAGGGATACCGTTTGTCATCTTTGAGCAAGGCATTGTAATGGGGGCGGTGCTTCTTAATGAGCGTCATTTCCAGCAGCAGCGCTTCCAGTTCGCTGTCGGTGGTAATGATCTCAATGTCGGCAATATCCCGCCTCATGCGCTGCGTTTTGGGGTTGTCTACGCTGTTCTGGAAGTAAGAACGTACGCGCTGGCGCAGGTTGACCGATTTGCCCACGTAGATGATTCTGCCCTGCCTGTCCTTATGCAAATAGACGCCAGGGATGGGGGGGAGGTTATTCAGAATTTGTTGAATGTGTTCTGGCGGGGTGAAACTCATAGCAGGGTTACAGGGTTTTCTATGATAAAATGAAACAGATGTTTGGTTTGTATAAGTTTACTGGTATTGGCGGCTGCTTGTCAATGAATAGCGACTTTATGGGACGGTTTAATCTCGTGCCCTCATTAACAGAAAGAGCGCACACTCTGCTTCTCTGTCAATGTCAACTACCTTACTCATGACAGGTGTGTTCGCTGCTATACTGGTTATTGGGATAAACAGGTGTTTTGCGCCTCTTGAGACTACAAAAGCTTCAAAAACTTTCGTACTCTTTCTGGCGGTATCACCCCAGTAAATCGTGGTGATCTCTTCAACCGCCTATTTGGTTCCACAAAACGGGCAAAATTGCCCATAAAAATGGGTGTCAGCCCCGCCGCAGGCGAGGCTGACACCCACCACGATTTAGTACAATACTTCCTGTCTGGCGGCGCGTCCCACTTATGGGCAACTGCTGCGCCGCTTTTGTTGGCAGATTGGAAAATGCTCACCCAAACGTTTTCTCCCCAACCATCCGCCCCTGTCATGATTGGCCGCCGCTACCGCCTGGAGGTTGAGGTGGGGCGGGGGGGGATGGGCACGGTGCATCGCGCCTATGACCGTCTTACCGGGCA
Source organism: uncultured Ardenticatenaceae bacterium (assembly GCA_964421605.1). Classification (GTDB taxonomy): domain Bacteria; phylum Chloroflexota; class Anaerolineae; order Promineifilales; family Promineifilaceae; genus JAGVTM01. The sequence goes on from CAYQYJ010000025.1 coordinate 2,497, forward strand.
GATGGTGGCCTTGAAGCAGGTCACTATTGACGCGCACCGTTTGCGTTTTGGCACGGAAGCTGTGTTGGCTGATTTCAACCTGGCCCTGACGCGCGAATTTCAATATCTGGCAGGTTTGCGCCATCCACACATCGTCAGCGTTCTGGATTATGGTTTCGATGAGCAGCAGCAGCCGTATTTTACAATGGAGTGGCTGGCGGAGGCGCAGACAATCATCCAGGCTGGCTGGCAGCGCCCCTGGCAGGAACGGCTGGCGCTGCTGGCGCAACTGCTGCAAGCGTTGATTTATTTGCACAGGCGGGGCATTATCCATCGGGATTTGAAGCCGGCTAATGTGTTGGTGACGCCAGGGGCAGGCGTTAAGGCGTTGGATTTTGGTCTGTCTGTGTCTAGCGGTGAATGGGGCCAGCCAGGCGGCACTATTTCCTACACGGCTCCGGAACTGCTGCAAGGGGGCACGCCGACGCCCGCCGCTGACCTGTACGCCGTGGGCGTGATGGCGTATGAACTGCTGGCGGGGCGACGGCCCTTTATCCGTCACCGTTCGGGTACGTTGGTGTCTCAAATTGTCAGCCGTTCGCCTGACCTGAGCCTGATTCAGGTAGGCGAGCCGGCTTTAGACGGGCGGCTGCGGGCGCTGGTGGGGCGTTTGCTGGCGAAAGCGCCCACTGATCGTTATCAGGATGCGGACGCGGTGATTGCCGCGTTCAATGAAGCAGCGGGTCTGGCGTTTCCCGTAGAGACGGCAGCCAGCCGCGAGAGCTTTTTACAGGCAGCCCCTTTTGTGGGGCGGGAGGCGGAAACGAGCGCCTTGCTGCAAGCGTGGAATGCGGCGCAGCAGGGGCGAGGGAGCGCCTGGCTGATTGGCGGCGAGAGCGGGGTGGGCAAGTCGCGGCTGGCGGACGAAGTGCGCATCCGGGCGTTGGTGGCGGGGGCGTTGGTGCTGCGGGCGCAGGCGGTTAGCGACAGCGGTAGTTTGTATACGTTGTGGCAGCCGGTGGGACGCTGGCTGGCGCTGCTGACGGAGTTAAGCGATTTAGAGGCGGCGGTGTTGAAGGCGATTGTCCCCGATATGGCGCAGTTGTTGGGGCGACCCGTGCCCGATGCGCCGCCGTTGGAGCTGCCGGCAGCGCAGGCGCGCCTGTTTACGGTGGTGAAGGAAGTGGTGGGGCGAATTGCCGGCAGCCGTCCCCTGCTGCTGATTGTGGAAGATTTGCAATGGGCGCGCGCGGAAAGTATGGCTTTGTTAGCCTGGCTCAGTTCCCTGGCTGCCGAACTACCGTTGCTGCTGCTGGCTAACTATCGAGACGACGAAAAACCGGAGCTACCAGCCTCCCTGCCCCAGGCGCAGCGTCTGACGTTGCGCCGCCTCTCTCGCGAAGACATTGCCCATTTGAGCGCGGCGATGTTGGGGCGCGCCGGGCGCGACAGGCAGTTGGTGCGCTTTTTGCAGCGAGAGACGGAAGGCAACGTCTTTTTCCTGATTGAAATTGTGCGCGAACTGGCGGAGACGGCCGGGCAACTGCAGCAGGTGGATAAGGTGGGGCTGCCTGCCGGCATTTTCCCCGGCGGTTTACAGCAGGTGGTGCAGCGCCGTCTGGCGCGGGTGCAGCCCGTGGACCAGCCGCTGTTGGAAGCTGCCGCTGTTGCCGGGCGAGCGCTGGATTTATCGGTTCTGACTGCTGTCGCTCCAGCCATGCCCTGGCCCGAGGGGCAGGGCGGGGACGGGGTGGAACATTGGCTGACGCGCTGCGCCAATGCGACCGTGCTGCAAGTGCAGGACGGTCGGTGGCAGTTTGCCCACGACAAGTTGCGCGAGGGGGTATTAGCGGCCATGCCGCCCGGCAGGCGGCGGCAACTGCACCGCCAGCTAGCCCAGGCCCTGGTAACTGCTTACCCGCAGCGGTTGGCGGAAAATGCCGGCGCTATTGCTGTGCATTGGGAGCAGGCGGGCGAACTGATGCCGGCAGCCGAATGGTACAGCCGGGCCGCAGAATACGCCGCTGCCATTTACGCCATGGAAACGGCCACCAACTACCTGCAAAAGACGCTTGAATTTCTACCAGATACCCCCGAATACACGGCGCAGCGCCTGTCGTACTATACCAGTTTAGGCGACATCAGCGTCTGGTTGGCTCGATTGCCCCAGGCGCTGGCCGCCTATAAACAGGCGGCGCGCCTGGCTGCGGCGTTGGGCGATCTGGAACAACAGGCGCGCATGTGGCTGCGACTGGCGGATATGAGCCGCCGCCAGGGAGATATTAAGCAGCAGATGGTGCTGGCGCGGCGAGCGGAACAACTGGCGCGGGCGGCGCAGTCCCCAGCGGAACAGTGTACCGCCCTGCTGCAAATTGGTCTGGTATCCGCCAATTTAGGGCAGTACGCTGAAGCGGCGCAGTTAGGGCAGCAGGTACTGTCCCTTAACAGTCAATTACAGGACCCTGGCGCGCGCGCCCGCTGCTTCAAATCCCTGGCTCGCCTGTATCGGAGTTTGGGCGAATTGACCCAGGCGCAGGTGTACGAGGTGGAAGCGCAGCAGTTATTCGCCGCGCAAGGGAATCGCCTGGAAGAGGGCGTCATGTGGGGTGAACGGGCGCACACAGCCTATTTGAAGGGGGATTACCAGGCTGCCGAAACGATGTCGCTGACCTCGCAGGCTGTGTATGATGAACTGGGTTACCGCGAAGGGTATCTCTATAACCAACTTCTGTTGGGAGGTATTTATTTTTACGTGGGCGATTATGACCGCGCCGAGCAAGCCTTCCAGACCACGATGGCGGCGGTGGGGCCGCAGGATTACGCGGGCCATGAAGTGTTGGCTGTTTATAGTTTGGGGCGAGTGGCGGCGGGGCGTCGCCAGTATGCGCGGGCGCGTGGCTTGTTTGCGCAGGCGCTAGAACTGGCGCAAGCCCTGGGAGATGAACAAGCGGTGGTACAGGCGCTGTGTTATCTGGGGGGCATGGAGGCGGCGCTGGGCGAGCCGGCGGCGGCGATGGCTCGCTTGCAGCAGGTGCTAGAGTTGGTGGCTGAGTGGCGCGGGCAGTGGCAGCCGTTGCTGATCATGACTTATCTGTTTCTGGCGCAGGCGTGTCAGGCGCAAGATGACGGAACACAGGCGTTGTCGTGGGCCCTGAAGGCGCTGGCGTTAAGCCGGCAGGCGAAGGCGGAGCCGCATGTTTATCAGGCATTGGCCTGGCGCACCCTGGGAAATGTACTGGGCGACGGACAGTCGCAGCTTCTCCCGCCAGACGTTGCAGAGTTGGTGGGCGAATCGCTGCCGGCATCAGCCTGTTTCCGGCAAGCGCTGCAGATTGAGCGCCAGTTTGGGATGAAGGGGGAGCAAATGCAGACGCTGGCAGACTGGTCGCGTCAGGCGGCGGCAGCCGGGAAACGGGAGCAGGCGCTGTCTTTGTGGTTGGCGGCGCGGGCGTTGGCTGCGGAAGGGAGAACAGATTGATCTATCAATGACCAACCATCTTCGTCACAACCGAATCTGGCGCGACATGGGCGGTTAAGGCAACGGGCGTTCTTTACAGCAGGAGATGGAGTTGCGCTTCAATGGCAGGCATGGATATGACCCTGGACGCCTGATAAACTTGCGCCAGGCGCGGCAGGTTGAGTAATTGGATGACGGTGGTTTGGGCGACGTTTGCCGGCAATAATCCATGAAAACGCCCCAGTTCCAGCCGGTTTGTGAACTCTGCCGCCGCGCTGCGCGCCGCCTGCCGCGCTGTTTGCTCTGACCAGGGGGGAAGTTGGGGGAGCGGCTGGCGCAGGAAGAGGGCGTACTCATTGACGTATTCGGCAGACAGGCCGCTCAACAGCAGCAGGTCCGCCAGCAGCGTACCCCAGATAGAACCCCAGAAGTGGAACAACCAGAAGCCTTCGTTAGCCGCCATGGTGACCAGGCGGTAGGCGGGAATGCCGAGCAGGCCGGCGACAGCCTGGGTAACGATGTACGGGATGGCGGCGTAGGACTTCTGAAAGCGCAAGATGTCGTCTGGCGGCACGTGGCTGGCGGCGGGGGCCAAACCGAAACGGTTTTCTTGTTGCCAGACCACCTGCATGGGCTTGCCGCCGAGGAGCAGGATGGTTCCTTTTTTGTAGGCGCGTTCGGTCTGGCCAATGGTTTTGCCGGTGAATGCGTCTATGGCAAATGCCGGCAGCACATCCATGCCAATGTTGCTGTAAATTTCGTGCCGATCAATCAATTCTTGCAGCTTCTCTCCAGGTCGCCACTCCCCCATGCGCCCGGCCCGCAAATAATCGGCCCAGGTCAGGTGCGACACAATCTGCTCAATGGCGGCGCTCGTTATCTCCGCTGGCGCAATGCGGCGCACGTCTGCCAGGCGGACGCTGCCCGTGGGGCTTTGCTTTAACAGGCTGAAAATCTGCTGCACCAACACCGATGGCCGGAACTGATAAGGCGGCAAATCCTGTGGGTCAGGCGCAGTGTCCGCTTGACCGCCCTGCCAGGAACCGCCTGGCGCTTGCCACTGCCCGCCTGCCAACGTCAACAACGCTTCGAAACGGGCCCATTCCCCTGGCGAGCGGGGCATACACAGCACCTGCGTTTGCGCCGCCCGCCGCCCGCCGCGACCAATGCGCTGCAAAAACGCCGTCAGATCAGGCGGCGCGCCCAGCAGGGCCACATCGTCCACGCTGCCAATGTCAATGCCCAACTCCAACGTGCTGGTTGCCACGCAAACGGCTACGGCTGCCGCCGCAAACCGGTCTTCGGTTTCCCGCCGCATTTGCGCGTCCAGGTTACTGTAGTGGACAAATACCTCGGCGTGGTGGGGCAGATGTTGACGCAAATAGACAGCGGTTTGTTCCACTTCGTCGCGTGAGTTGCAAAATAGCAAGGACTTGGGAGACGCCCGCTGCGCCAGGGCGTGAACCAGTTCGTCCAGGTCGTAGAGGGGGTGTATCTGCGCCAGAATCTTGCGCCCGCCGGGGACATTGATGATGACGCCATCCTGGAGATAACGGTGGGCAATGCCGGCAGGATCAAACACCGTAGCCGATAAAGCGACGCGCTGCGCTGGCGGCGCGTCAGGGTGGGCGTATTGGCGGATGCGTTCCAGGCGGGACAGCAGACAGCGGGTATGGTCGCCGCGAGGGGTGTTGTCGAACAGATGGATTTCGTCCAGGACAATGGCTTGCAGTTGGGTGAACAGACGCGGCGTGCGCGTCAGCAGGGAGTCGGTGGATTCGGGCGTGGTGAGGAGAATGCCTGTCAATCCCTCACTTACGGCGCCTGTGTCCCCCGTTTTCATGCTCAGGCGAATGCCTGAATCAGCCAGCGGCGGCTGTAGTCGTTCATACAGATCCCGCACTAACGCCCGCGTGGGGCAGATGTAAAGAATCGCTAACC
>CAYQYJ010000025.1:7973-13248 GCA_964421605.1 uncultured Ardenticatenaceae bacterium
TCATACAGATCCCGCACTAACGCCCGCGTGGGGCAGATGTAAAGAATCGCTAACCCCGGCTGCCGAGATGGCTGCCAATACCGTTCCAGCAGCGGCGCGATCACCGCTTCCGTTTTACCCGAAGCTGTGGCGGCAATTACCAGCGCATCCTGCCCGGCTACAATGGGCGGGATCGCCTGCTGCTGCGCCGCCGTAAACTGCCCATAGCGGGCAAAAAACAATGGCCAGGTGTGGGGGATTAGACTTTTGACTATGCCGGCATCTAACACCGCAACGTTCACAACTTACCTGACGCAGGCGGCGAAGCTCGCCATCTGCTTTCCGAACGAACATCTCATGAACGAATTACCAGGAAGCAGGCTGGCGCAGAGCGTACGCTTTTTGCTGCATACTCTTACGCAGTCTCAAATTGCATAATGCGCAATTTTTCGGGCGAGAAGCGCGTACTCAACGACAAAATTTCGATGCCAATGACGCGACCATTGACATCAAAATCTAAAATGATGCCAGGTTGAACTTCTTCAGATTCCACGATCTCATCATCGTCCAGTCGGAAATAAAGCGCATCGCTTTCCTTATCAATTTTTAGTTTCATAATTACTTGCCTGCTTACCAAGGCGGCGATCAAAAAACACTGTCACAATACGTTGTGGATTGACGTGAGGGTTGATGACAACACGCAAAATACGCCCGTCTCTCTCCTTGATTGGTTTTGTGTAGTGCAGATTACCATCTTTTCCCTTCTCTTTTCTACCTGGTGTTTCGATAGTTCGCCACACCCACTCTTCCATAATTCCCCGTTCGTGGAGCATCTCTTGTGCATGTGCTGAAAACTCAAAACTTGCCATAGCGTGTCTTTTTACGACCTGGGTCTAATGCCTAAAGCGATAACCCGGACTAAAGTTAAGCAAGCACTCCACTTTACACCCATTTAGAGCTTGGGCGCCGCCACTTTTACTTGCTGGTTTGTGCGCGGCCCCAAAGTGACCTCTTATCCATACTATTGTACTTGCTCATGCAATTCACCTAACAAGGTCGCAACGTCGTAATCTGCATAGAGGTACAGCAGGTCATACAGTTCAACCGTCAGGCGCACGACGCTGCGCATAGAGAGCCGCCCATGCCGCATTCCCTGCGCCAGCAGTTCCGCCGCGCCGCGGCGCACCTGCCTCTGCCTGTCTCCCGGTTCGTACCCATACGCCTGCGCGTGGTAGCCCAGAATCCGCTGCAAAAACTGCCCCATTTCCTGGGGATCGGGGTTGGGCTCCAGATTGAAAATCTGGTCTTCGGGCAGCCATTCTGTCAGCGGCAGCCGGTTGTCGCTGCGGGTAGCCGTAAACAGGAAAAATAGCGATTGCCCTTGCGCATACGCCATGGGGTAGTCGCGCCAGCGATGTTGCGGAAACGCATCCGCCTGAATCTTGTCTTGCTGCTGTCCCAAAGCGGCGTAAATGATAGCCCGGAAAAACAGATCTGCTTTGGGTCGCTGGTAGGGTAGCAGCAGGGAATAGCTTTCCGCCTCATCAATCAGCAAACAGAGTCCACTGTAGCCGCCCAGCCGCGCCAGGACGCTGACGCCCGTCATCAGATACGCAATCTGGCGGGCATTGTGACCGACTTTGTAAATACTGGGGAATTTGACGCCGCGCGGCAGCCCTTTATTCATCGCCTTGACGCGCCGCCCCCCCATGAGCCAGTTAGCCCAGGCTTTCCGCTGCCGCGAGGAGGTGGTATTGGCGATAGCCTGTAAACCAATCACCAGGGGATCCAGCTCTGCTGGCGAATGCTGCTCAAGTTGTTCAACCAGGTGCGTGGAAGTCGTTATCCTGGTCAGCAGGGGCCACAATCCGCGTTCATCTGTGTCAGGATACCGTATGTGCTGCACGGCTTCCCGATAAATGTCAAAGGCGCGGTGCGGCGGCAATTCTAAAAGGTCCAGGCTAACGGTAGCCACCAGGAAATTGCGCGTCAACGCTTCCTGCGTCGTCAGTTCCACCAGATGGCTCTTGCCATAGCCGTATTCGCCCACAATGGCGCGCGCTGCGCCGCCTTGCTGGTGCGCCTGATTTAGCCCATGAATGATGCTTTCTCTCTCTGCCTTGAGGTCAACGGTTAATTCCAGAATGTGCTGCGCGGGGGCGATACCCATGCGCAGCGATTCGACGAGTTGGCGCGCTTCCAGGCGCGGGGGCGACATGGGCGGCGGCGGTTGGTAAAGATGGCTGAGGGTCGGTCTCCTTTCCGCCACGACCAGACCATCGGGCGCGAATTCGCGGCTGGGGCGGCGAAACCGCAAGCCATTTTCAAATCGCACCAGCCATTCTGTGCCATTGCGGTATTCGGCCACTATCTGACCAGCGCCAAACTGCGGATGTTCTACACGTTCTCCAATCATAGCGTCAACAATCATCTGTTTGAATGAGACTATAAAAGTCTTTGAGACTTTGTAGTCTGGTAACTGCGCCAGCCCTGGCTTAATAAGGCGGCGTTTCGCCGCCGCGCAGCTCATCAATCTGACCACGCAGCAGCGCCTGGGCTTCTGTTTCAGTGATGGTATGCTGGGCGCCATGGTGTTGGCGGGACAACTCAACCACGAATGATTTGACGAACAGGCGGCGGTGACTGACGTCTAGAAAAATGTCGCGGGCTACGTTAGCCAGAATGATGGCATTTGCCCGCTGGATCGTGTGGTCCAGGGTGGCGGAGAAGGCGATTTCATAAATGGGAATCAGTTTCTCGCCGATGCCCAACATTAAATCATCTTCGTTCACGTCAAGATGTTCCAGGCTGATGAGGGGACTGAAATGGTTGTTGCGGCTGAAGCGCCCAGGGGCGCGCACGCGCTGTTGCAAAGCCGGATATTTGGGAACCACATCGTTGATAAACTGCGGCGGCACGGCATAGACGAACATAGCGCCTGGTAAATCTTCGCGCGTGCGGTCAATGACTTCACGCAGCGTGTCCGTCGCCAGTTTTTCCGCTTTGCCGCCCACGCTGGCCATGCGGTCTACTTCGTCAAAGAGCAGGATGAGGCCGCTGTAGGAAAGGGCGCGGATGATCTGGCACAGGGAACGGAGCATACGGAAGGCATTAGGGCGGTTTATTTTGCCTGTGACGCCCACTTCACGCAGCACTTTGGTATCGGCGGGCGTGGTGTTTTCGCCCATCAGCCAGCGGTTGAGGGAATCTAGCCGTTCTTCGTTGTCCCGAATCAGGCTGTCGAAGTAGGCAATCACGGCTGCTTGATAGGGTTGGCTGTCTACCGGGGTGGCTTCCAGGGTGTCTATCAAGGCGCGGTAGAGCGGGTTTTGCAATGTTTCCAGGGAGATGTTGTGCCCTGCGACGCGGCTTAGCGTGCCTTCCAGGAAGCGAGTCAAACCCGTTTCGTCGCTGCTGAGGTCATCTGATTCGTGCCAGATGATGTTGGTGGCGACGGCTTCGTATACCTTTTTCTGATCATTGTAGGGCGTTTCAACGGGACTGAGGTCTACTTTAACGACAGCAAAGTTGCGCGCCCAGGCGATGTCCCGCAGGCAGTAGAGAAAATGGGATTTGCCGCTGCCGTAGTCGCCCACGACCATTTTATAGGCAGCGCCGCCGTCTTGTAGATAGGAGGAGAGGTAAAACTCGTCCAGGGCGTTCAGGATGGATTGGTTGCCCACATTGAAATATTGAATGCCCCGCGTGGGCGGCGTGCCGTAGCTGCCCAGGACTTCGATGATGTGGCGGGCCAGAGTGGGGGAAAGGGAGGTTTCATTCATAGGCGTTTATTGCTTTTCAAAGGTGAGATCGCTGTAGTAGTCGCCATCGAGGTTTACGTTGGGCAACCAGAGGCTGCGGCTGGTTTGCTCTGCCTGGCTTTTGGTAGCGACGCCTAATCTGACCTGATAGTTTTCGCCGTCAACGGCGAGGTTGGGATTGCCGGCATCTCGCAGCAGCACCAGATCGCGCACGAACAGTTCCCGTTCGTAATCCTTAAAGGTGGCGCGGGCGGGCGTATTCCAGAAGCGGTTGCTCTGGCGGTTGAGAGTAAGTTGGGCGTACAACTCGATGAGATTGATACGACCGCGACGGGTGCGTTTGTTCATACAATCCTGCCAGGCTTTATACAGGTCAGCCAGGAAGGCGTTTACGTCTAGCTCGCGGGCAGCAATTCGTTTGGTTTGTTGGTCGTAAGCCTGCAAGATGCCTTTTAAGGAGAGGGGGATCAGGCGAGTGAGCGGTTCTTTGCCATAGAACCATTGGCCTTTGCGGGCGGCGATGTCAATGTTGAGGGTGAGCAGTCCGATAGAGAGGGTGGGGGGACGCCCCACGACGGTTTCGCCGCGGGCGGTGAACGCCTCGCGCAGGTCGTGAGCGAAATCGTAGGCGAGGTTGTCTAGCGCCGTTTGCGTAGCGGCGGCGAAGGCGGTTACGGCGGCGTTGACTGTTTCGTTGTTGACGGCGGCGGCGGCGGTTTCTAGTTTAGCTAACGCTTTGTGCATGGGCAGGGCGTCTGCTTTTTCCTCGCTGGCCAGGCGGGCAGCCGTTTTCAAGGCAGCGGTGACGTTTTTCAAGGCTTTGAATTGCGGATCAAGTTCGTTTTGAGCTGCTTGTAGCAATTGTTGTAGTTGTTCCATGGGTTCCTCTCTAAATTTTTGTTGGGTACAGCCAGATTGTAAGGGTGATTGGCGTCATTCGCAAGAGGTTGACATATCTTTTTACACAGGGGATATTCGTCATTGCCGTTCAACTTTGCTAAACTAATCTGGAGTATCTGTATTTTGCTGCCGGCATCCACACCAACCAATGCTGCACAACGGGTTTACCCGACTCTGGAGACGTTTATACCAGCGTCAACATGAATGAAAATGGCTTGCCGGCTTCCAGCCGGCAGGGACAAACTGACAGTTTGTCCTACAGGGCTCCGCGTCTCTGCGTGAGGTAATTTTCAGGGGAAGGTCGGGCAAGGATGCCCAACCTACTTGTTTTCGAAGGAAATATTTTCTATGGATAAAGCGACTCAACTTGAATGGTATCGGCAAATGGTGCTCATTCGCCGTTTTGAACAGAAGTGCGCTGAACTTTACCAACTGGGTAAGATTGGCGGCTTCCTGCACCTGTACATTGGGCAGGAGGCGGTGGCGGTTGGTTCGATTGCGGCGCGCCAGGAGAGTGACCATGTTATTACAGCCTACCGCGATCACGGGCACGCCCTGGCGGTTGGTTCGCCCACCAATAAGGTGATGGCGGAGTTGTTGGGCAAGGCCACGGGCGTGAGCAAGGGCAAAGGGGG
>CAYQYJ010000025.1:13348-17231 GCA_964421605.1 uncultured Ardenticatenaceae bacterium
GGCATGGGCACGGCGGTAGCGCGGGCGTCGGCGGCGCCGGATATGGTGACGCGGGGGGCTGCTTATGGAATGCCGGCAGAACAAGTCAACGGTATGAACATTTACGACGTGTATCAGGCTACCGTCAAGGCCTTAGACAGCGTGCGCGCGGGGAATGGGCCGTACTTCCTGGAACTCGTTACTTATCGCTTTGAGGGGCACAGCATGGGCGACCCGCTGCGCTATCGCACCAAGGACGAAGTGGAGAAGTGGCGCGAAGACGATCCCATTGGCATCTTAGAACGTCATTTGCGGCAAGAAGAGATAGCCAGCAGTGAAGAACTGGAAGCCATTGACAAGATGGTTGAGGCTGAAGTCGAAGAGAGCGTCAGGTTCGCGGAGGAATCCCCCTTTCCTGCCCCTGAAGAACTTTTCGCTGACATTTATGTGGACGCTTAATAGAGAGGAACCAAACGATGGCTCGCATTACAATGAGACAGGCAATTACCGACGCCTTGCGTGAAGAGATGCTGCGCGATGAAAACGTCTTCATCATGGGGCAAGAAGTGGGGGTGTGGGGCGGCACGTACGCGGTGACGCGGGGGTTCTACGATGAATTTGGCGCCAGGCGGGTGCGGGACACGCCTATTTCGGAAATGGTGATTGGCGGCGCGGCGGCGGGCGCGGCGATGAATGGGCTGCGTCCGGTGGCGGAGTTTATGACCATCAACTTTGCTTTTGTGGCTTTTGACGCCATTATCAACCACGCCGCAAAAGTGCATTATATGTTTGGCGGGCAGATGAAGTGTCCAGTAGTCTTTCGCGCCCCTGGCGGCGGCGGGCGGCAGTTGGGAGCCACGCACAGCCACACGCCAGATGTGATTTTCGCCCATTTTCCGGGGTTGAAGGTGGTTTCGCCAGCCACGGCGTATGACGCCAAAGGGCTGCTGAAGGCGGCGATTCGCACGGATGATCCCGTTTTGTTTATTGAGCACCACACACTGTATCAAATTCGAGATGAAGTGCCTGAAGAGGATTATGTGGTTCCCATTGGCGTTTCGGATGTGAAACGTGCCGGCACAGACGTGACCATTGTGGCTTATGCTCAGGGGTTGCAGGTGGCTTTGGAAGCGGCAAATAAACTGGCGAAAGACGGGATCGAAGCCGAAGTGGTGGACCTGCGCACGCTGCGCCCGCTGGACATGGGGCCCGTGCTCAAATCCTTCAAAAAGACTTTTCGGGCAGTCGTCGTTGAGGAAGGATACCGTTCCTACGGTATTGGCGCGGAGATTGCGGCGCGCATTCAGGAAGAAGGGTTTGATTATCTGGACGCGCCTGTCAAGCGGGTAGCGCAGTTGGAAGTTCCCTTGCCCTACTCGCGCCAACTGGAGCAATCTGCTTTGATCAATGCGGATCGGGTGGCGGCGGCGGTGAAGGAGGTTCTGTAATGGCTGAATTTATCGTGATGCCCAAGTTGGGTTTTGACATGCGCGAAGGCGTTTTGGTGGGTTGGTTAAAGCAGGTTGGCGATCCTATTGAGAAAGGGGACGTAGTCGCGGAGATAGAGTCGGATAAAGCTACGTTGGAGTTGGAGGCGCAGGTTGCCGGCATTCTCCTGCAAACCCTGGAAGAAGCAGGCGCAGTGGTCCCCATAGGCGCCAATCTAGCCATTGTGGGCGCGAAAGGGGAGGATGTTTCTGGCCTGGTGAGCGCCAAACCTGAAGCGGCGGCGAAAACGGAGGCTGAACCCGCTGCGGCGGCGGCAGAAGCGGCGGCGGCAGCGCCCGCTGCTGCGGCAGCGCCCGCTGCCGCGGCTGCGCCATCTGCCAGCGTTGGGGACGAATTCCCTGGCGGCGTGAAAGCCAGCCCTGTGGCTCGCCGCATTGCCGCCGAACAGAACGTGGACTTGCGCCAGGTAAGCGGCAGCGGGCCTGATGGTCGCATTCGTAAGCGAGACGTGGAAGCGTATTTGCAGGCAGCGCCAACCACCAAACCGGCGGCGCAGCCCATACCCGGCGCGCCTGTGCCCACTGGGCCTGAGACAACGGAAGCGCCGCTGACGCGCCTGCGCCAGGCGATTGCGCGGCGCATGACGGAGAGCAAGACGACGGTTCCCCATTTTTATGTGACCACCGAAGTGGATATGCAGGCGGCCCTCGATTTGCGTAAGCAGATCAACGCCTTGCTGCCGGAGGATGGTAAGATAACGGTCAACGATATGATTGTGAAAGCGGCAGGGCTGGCTTTGCGCGATTTTCCCAATCTAAACGCCAGCTTTAATGGGACGACCCTGGTGCGGCATAATCGCATTAACGTGGGCAGCGCTGTGGCGGTTGAGGGTGGGCTGTTGACGGTGGTGCAAAAGAACACGGATTTGACGCCGCTGGCGCAGGTGGCTGCCGAGAATAAGGCGATGATTGCGCGGGTGCGGTCAGGCAAAATCTCGCCAGACGACGTGACGGGCGGTACTTTCACGGTAAGCAACCTGGGCGGTTATGATGTAGACCATTTTGTGGCTATCATTAACCCGCCAGAGGCAGCTATTCTGGCGATTGGCACAGCCAAACAGGCGCCTGTGGTTGTGGATGGGCAGCTTACAGTCGGTTTTCGCATGAAGGTGACGCTTTCCGCCGACCATCGCGTGACGGATGGGGTGGAAGCGGCGCAATATTTGCAGCGATTTAAGGCTATTATGGAAGCGCCGTTGCATCTGTTGGTGAGTATTTAAGACTGGAGTAGTCTCTAAGACTGCTCCAGTCCCGACACACCAAGACTGCTCCAGTCTCCAAGACTGGAGCAGTCTTTTTTTTGCCGGCATCATTCATCTTTTACTCACTTGCCTAAACCCAGGTCATTAAGGTACAGTACAGAAGTGCAAGAGGGGAGGCACGCGCAAGAATTCGAGGGAGAATGCCGCCATCTTGACGTCTTTGAACTCAGTCGCTTTATTGGAGACAAACGATGATGAAATCACAACTCAAACTTTGGCCCATTTTGACCCTGCTGTGTTTGCTGGGGCTGGGTGTTTTCAGTCTGAATCAGCGCGCCGCCGCGTCGGCGGCTGCCGGCAGCCAGACCGTGTTGGAGCTATCCCCTGGCGCATATCTGCCCTACGTCAGCAAGACGGGGTGTGTTGATCCCGGTTTTTTTGACACCTTTGATGATCCCGCCAGCGGTTGGGCGGTGGTAGATGATACCTGGGTGACAACGCAATATCTGACATCCAATGGCAACGGTCTCTACCGCATTGCCCCCAAAGAGATTGACCCCAATGCGCCTTATTACGTGTTTTTTGCGCCCACTTCCGCCCGCGAGGAATACGTGGTAGAAACGGACATCCGTTGGACAGGCGATCCGGGCGTCTCGGTGGGCGGGATAGTCTTTAGCGTTAAGCCCGATCTCAGTGAGGGTTATCTCTTTGGCATCTACGCCAACCCCGATCCAGCCTATGCTGAATACTATCAGAAGTTTGGCGTACTCAAGTACAATGTAGATTCCGACGAGCTGACTTTCCTGGTGCTGCCCACAACTTCTACAGCCATTATTCCGGGCAACGAAACGAATCATTTGAAGGTCACATTGCGAGCTGATGACACCTTCACGCTGGAAATCAACGGGGTGGAGCTAGGCTCCTGGTTTGATCCCAGCTTGAATACGCCGTCGGTGGTCGGCGTGGCGATGACGCCAGCCGATGTGTTTGTGCCCAACCAGGCGGAACTGCGTATTGACAATTTCTTTGTCACCAGTTGTATTGAGTAGCCGCTTATCCTCTGAGGCTTGACGCTGCGCTGCGGCGTCTGGTTCAAACCTGTTGCTGCTTTTCAATAGAAGTTCAACTTCGGGCAGAAGTTGAACTTCTTATTGTCACGACCGGTGAACGCCGGCAACTGACCGGTGAATGCCC
>CAYQYJ010000025.1:17331-21839 GCA_964421605.1 uncultured Ardenticatenaceae bacterium
CCGGTGAATGCCCGTATCTATCAATATCGGAATAGAGAGAGCGGGGATAGGTATGGAACGGCTGGCTTTTCCCATTTTCGCGCTATTTGCCGCCGTCCTGACCCAAAGTACAGGCGGATTCTTGTCCCTCTGCCGGATTCACGGCTGCCTTTCTTGCGCTATCCTGGCGGTAAGCAGATACGAAAGGAATCGGGACTGCGCCGATTCGTTTATGGGTGGTTGGGGAGTGGTTCCTCTGACCACTGACCGTTCGCCACTCACCCCTATCTTGGAGGAAATATGATGAGCGCCCCCCAATTTATCCGTGTGGCTGCGTTAGCCGACGTACAGGAGCAAGGCGTTTTAACTGCCCAGGTCAATGGACATACCGTAGCCATTTATAACACCAGCGACGGTGTTTTTGCCGTAGATAATCGCTGCCCGCACATGGGTTTTCCCCTGGATCGGGGTACGGTTCAGGATGGCATTCTCACCTGTTACTGGCATTATGCCCGCTTTGACTTGAAAAGCGGCGGCACATTCGATCTCTTCGCCGATGACGCCCGCGTTTTTCCCGTGCAAATACGGGATGGCGCCGTGTGGATAGATGTGGCTGCCCCGGCTGACGCCGCGGCGCGCCACCAGGAACGGCTTAAGGTGGGGCTGGAGCGGAATCTATCGCTGGTGGTGGCTAAATCGGTGCTGGCGTTGTTGGCGGACGCCGCCGACTGGCGCAGCGCCGTTGCGCCCTTCCGCGTTGGTCTGGCTTTTGGCGCGACCTATCGCCGGAATGGTTGGGGGCAGGGGTTGACTATCTTGACGTGTATGATGAATTTGCTGCCGGCATTAGACGCCATTGACCGCCCCCGCGCGCTTTATCATGGCTTATCCGCCGTAGCGGACGACAGCTTTAATCACCCCCCTCGTTTTGCCGTGCGCCCGCTGCCTGGCCCGGATCAGGACGTGGCGACGCTGAAGCGTTGGTTCCGCCAGTTTGTCGAAGTGCGCGACGATGAGGGCGCGGAACGCTGCCTGGTCTCAGCCATCCGCGCGGGCGCTGACCAGCGGCAAATGGCTGATATGCTTTTCGCTGCCGCCACCGATCATCGCTACATCCAAATCGGCCACGTGTTGGACTTTACTAACAAGGCGTTGGAGGCGTTGGACATCGCTGGCTGGGACCTGGCAGAACTGGCGCTGCCCAGTCTGGCATCCAACTTTGCCAACGCCAGCCGTATGGAGGAGTCGAACGCCTGGCGCAATCCGGTGGATCTGATTGCCATTTTGCAGGAGGCTTTTGCGCAAATGCCGGCATCCCTGACCGCCGGTCAGGCGCAGCGCGGTCAGTGGCGCGGGCAAGAGGCTCTGCTGGCGACGCTGCTGGGGGACGCCCCGCAGGCGATTGCCGGCAACTTGCTGGCAGCGCTGGCGGCAGGCGCCACAGAAGTGGAACTGGCGTCTACCGTCAGCTACGCGGCGGCGCTGCGCATTGCCCAATTCCACACCAGCAACGAGTTTGGCGACTGGGACACAGCCTTGCACACCTTTACCTTTGCCAACGCGGTAGAACAAGGTCTGCGGCGCGCCCCTTCACCGGAACTGCTGCGCGGCGTCTTTGACGCGGCGATGAGCGTCTACCTGGATCGGTTCCTGAACATCCCGCGGGCGCGGCTGCCGCAGCCAAATGGCATCGCTGCGGGTTTGGGGGAAATGCCGGCATTGCTGGATCGGCAGCAGCAGGTCAACCCGGCGGGCGAACTGGTGGGGCAATATCTCTATCACGGCGGCGACGCCGCTCAACTGCGCGCTATGTTGGGCAAATTGCTGCTGCGCGAGGATCGCGACTTCCACACCATCCAGAGCGTCGAAGCCGCCTGCAAGCAGTCCACCCTGCTGCCGCCCCCCGCCGCCACGCACGCCCTGATTGCCGCGGCGCGCTACCTGGCAGCCCATGCGCCCACCATGCGCGCCCAGGGGCAGACCTATCAGATTGCCAGCCGCCTGCATCGCGGCGAAAAGTTGTTTGAGGGATAACGGTCAGGCGAGAGGGGGGGCCTGCTCTGCCGCCGCTACGCGCATGGGCCACTTACCGCTTTTGCGCGCCAGATAAGCCTGACGGCGGCGGGCGTAGGCGGGGTCCAGCGCGGATAGCGGGCGCAGTTGGCCCGCGTGCCACACATCGGGGTCAATGGTGCGGATTTTGGTGCTGATGCGAAAAGTGGGGTTAGCGTCGTCCCAGACGAAGCGAGTTTGGGGATGTACCAGGCTGAGCAGGCGTTGCAGTTGGGGATCTGTGCCGGCATTCAGCCGCGCCCACAACACCGCATCAGTCGTCCAAAAATCATCGCGGCTGATTAAACCCGTCTCCAATCCCCGCCGAATCGCCTGCGCCGTCAACTCATACAACCCCACCTCGCGGAAATCAGACCAACTGGCATCGTCGGCAGCCATGTAAGTATCCGCCAGCCAGACAGCGGCGGCGGCGTCATCCATGACGATGCGCCCATCATGCACAATCAAGTGCGCCAGCGCCCTTTGCGCCTGCGCGGCAGTTGCCAGCCCCAAATCTTGCGCATCTCGCAGACCATAATCCAGCCGGTCGGCGCACAGAGCGGGCGCAGGTTGTTCCAGCAAGGGGAAACCATCGTCATGCAGGAATTCGCGCCAATCATAACCGTATCGCGCTAACAAGGGAGGCAGGTCGCTGCCGGCAAGATACGCTTCCTTCACCTCTTCATGATAGCTTTGCCCATCGTGATTATTGAAAACATAATCAATCACGTGACTGAAAGCCGTATGGCTGACATCGTGCAACAAAGCGGCAATTTGCTCCGCCAATGGTCCCCCCAGCCGCCGTACCAGCAGCATTGCCCCCACCGAATGTTCATAGCGGCTGATGGGCGACGTTATCCCCAGCAACCCGCTAATGCCGTGCTGCAACACCCCCCGCAGCCGTTGCATGGCGGACGATTGCAGCACCTCAATTAAAACAGGCTCGGCGATGACCGCCGGCCCATACACCGGATCATTTATTTGCAACAATGCCTGATCTCCCGATCGCAAGAAGGCGAAGATTCTTGCCTGGTGCGCCTGGCAACCCTGGCGAAACAATCAGCGCGATCAAATGGGCGCGTTCGCCCGCCGCGCTCCCAGGCGCTGCCAGATAGTCCACACCAACAGCGCCAGACTTAACCCCAACCCAATGCTGCCAATCAGACCCATACCCCCTGCGGCAAAGAGGAAGCCAGAACCCAGACTGGCTGCGCCCCCCGTCAGGGAGACTATCATGTCGCTTGTGCCCTGCGCGCGCCCCCGCTCTTGCGTGTTAAGCTGGCTGGAAAGCAAGGAAGAGCCGGCAATAAACGTGAAGTTCCACCCCAACCCTAACAGAAACAAAGCGACCGCCAGCGGAATCAGGTCAGGCGAAAAAGGCGCAGCCAGGCTGGAAATGAGCAAAATAACGGTGCCGCTGCCAATAACGGATAACTGCCCAAACCGTTCGACCAATCGCCCCGTGATGCCCGACAGCCCAAACATACCCAGAGTATGAGCCATAATGACCCAGGAAATAGCTTGCTGGGTATGGTTGTGATGGTTCATGTGCA
This sequence comes from uncultured Ardenticatenaceae bacterium, assembly GCA_964421605.1. Classification (GTDB taxonomy): domain Bacteria; phylum Chloroflexota; class Anaerolineae; order Promineifilales; family Promineifilaceae; genus JAGVTM01. The sequence goes on from CAYQYJ010000025.1 coordinate 20,916, forward strand.
GCGGCGTGATGACCATCAAAAGGCTCATCACGAATTGGCCGATAGCCATCGCCAGCACAGCCAGACGGACAGAGGGACTACTGAAAATCTGGGAGAGGGGGCGGGCGGCGCGATTGGTTTGTTCTGCCAGATGGGGCAGGGGAAAGGCGGCAGCCATTTGCTGCCCTAACTTGAGCGGGTCTGGGCGCAAGAAAGCAATCGTGATCAACAAACCCAACAGCAGCAGCAGCGTTGTTGCCAGGAAGGGTCCGGCGTTTGCCGGCATTTGCCATGCCGCCGCCCATTCCGTGGCGGGTCCAACTAATAAAGGCCCGCCGATGGAGCCGATAGTGCCGGCAAAAACCACCAGACCAATCGCCCGCGCCTGCTGCGCTGGCGGCTGCACCTCTGCAGCAATGAAGCGGCTTTGTTCTCCCCCTGCTCGCGTCATGCCCATCAGCGTGGCCCCCGCCAGGAATCCCCAGAAAGAACCATTCACCACCGCCAGGAACGAAATCAATCCCCCTAGCACCCCCAAAGCATAACTCAAGGACAGCCCTAACCGCCGTCCCCACCGATCCAGGCACCAACCCAACGGATAAGCCACCGCCGCCCGGCTGAGCAACGTCAGAGTGCTGGGCAATCCTGCCGCCTGCTCGCTGCCAGACAACTCGGCCACGATGATGGGGGATAAAGTGAAGGCGGCAATGAAAGCGGCTGAAAATAGACTCTGGCTGACAAAAAGAGCATAGGTGATGCGCCGCGCGCTGGCGCGTAAAAGATTCGTTTCCGAAGCGATTGCTGGATTCATGCTAATTTCCCAAAAAGAAAAGCCGGAAATCTGAAACATTTCCGGCTTGCCCAAAGGTCATGGGGGAGCGTTTTTGATTAGTTGCAATGACCCACCCAGGACTCGAACCTGGAACCTGCTGATTAAGAGTCAGT
>CAYQYJ010000026.1:0-17603 GCA_964421605.1 uncultured Ardenticatenaceae bacterium
TGGGCGTGGAATTCGCCCACCCCACCTTCGACGTAGATATTCGCCGTTGCAACAATTTGTGTGAGTTTTGCTTTGTGCTGCAAATGGCGCCCCGTTTCCGCCGCACGCTCTACATCAAGGATGACGACTACCGTTATTCCTTCCTGTTTGGGCACTTTGTCACCCTCACCAACCTGAGTGAGCACGACTGGCAGCGTATTGAAACGATGGGGCTATCCCCCCTCTATATTTCTGTCCATGTGACCGACCTGGAAATGCGCCGGCAATTCCTGCGTAACCCCGCCGCGCCGGACATCCTGACCCAACTACAATGGCTGGCGGAACGGGGTATTGAAATGCACACCCAGTTGGTCATTGTGCCTGGGTTCAACGATGGGCCCTGGCTGCAGCGCTCCATTGCCGAACTAAGCAACCTGTGGCCCGCCGTGCAATCTATCAGTGTCGTCCCTGTGGGTCTGACCCGCCAGCATAAGTATCAAATGCGGGTGCATACGCGCGCCGAAGCTGAAGCCACGCTCAACTATGTCACCAGCGTGCAACTCCATTTTCAGGAAACGTTTGGCGTGCGTTTTGTCTACCCCACCGATGAGTGGTTTCTGGTAACCGGGCAGGAAATACCCGCCGCTGAGTATTATGACGACCAGGAGCTACACGAAAACGGCTTGGGTATGGTACGTCGTTTTCTGGATGACTGGTCCGATCTCCAGCAGGAAATTGCGGCATGGCAAACCCGTCATCAACGGAAGTCGCCGCAAGCGGCTGGTCAGACGTGCACGCTGGTGACAGGTACGCTGTTTGCGCCAGTTTTACGCCGCGCCGCCGCCGAGTTTACCGACTTGACAGGCGTTAACCTGACAGTGCTGCCGGCAGTCAACAAACGATTGGGCGACAGTATCACCGTGGCTGGTTTGCTCATGGCCCAAGACGTGACGCAACAACTCCAGGCGCAGGGGTATGGCGACCTGGTTATTCTGCCGCGCGTCATGTTCGATCACCCGGATGTGGTAGCTTTGGACGACCTCTCGCCCACCGACGTCGCCAACCAACTGGGCTGCGTGGTGGCTCTGGCAGACAGCATGGGGGATGTTTGGGATGCGCTGCGGGGCACGTCGGCGGTCATGTTTTCAGGGAAGAAGGGGGAAGGAAGAAGGGAGAAGGAAGAAGGAAGAGATGTTTGAGAAGGTTCTGGTTGCTAATCGGGGCGAAATCAGTAAGCGCATTTTTCGCGCCTGCCAGGAGTTGGGGGTGCGTACGGTGGCGATTTATTCGGCGGCAGATGCAGACGCGCCGTGGACGCGGCTGGCAGACGAAGGGTATTTGCTGCCAGGCGTGTCGGCGGCGGAGACGTATTTGAATCAAACTGCTATCTTACGGGCAGCGCAAAAGGCTGGCGTAGACGCTATTCATCCGGGTTATGGCTTCCTCAGCGAGAATGCGACGTTTGCCCAAGCGTGCCGGCAGCACGGCATCAAGTTCATCGGGCCCACGCCCGAAGCCATTCGCGTCATGGGCAGCAAAGCAACGGCGCGGGCGGTGGCGCAGCAGGCGGGCGTGCCCGTCATTCCGGGGGTAGACGGCATAGGCCCCCTGGGAATACACAAAACTGATGAGGAACTGCTGGCAGCGGCGCACATCATTGGCTTTCCGGTTTTGATCAAAGCCAGCGCCGGCGGCGGCGGCAAAGGAATGCGGGTAGTATGGTCAGCCGACGCCTTTGCAGATGCGCTGCAAGCGGCGCGCCGCGAATCCCGCTCCGCTTTTGGAGACGACCACGTTCTGCTGGAAAAATATTTCACGGAAATCCATCACGTGGAAGTCCAGGTGCTGGGCGACCAACATGGCAACCTGGTGCATCTGTTTGAGCGTGAGTGCTCTATCCAGCGCCGCCACCAAAAAATCATTGAGGAAAGCCCCTCCCCCGTGGTGACGCCGCCGCTGCGGCAGCAAATGACGGAAGCGGCGCTGGCATTGGCGCGGGCGGTGCAGTATGAAAGCGCCGGCACGGTTGAGTTTGTGGTAGACGGCAGCGGACAGTTTTACCTGCTGGAAATGAATACGCGCCTGCAAGTAGAACACCCGGTAACCGAAGCCGTCTCCGGGTTGGATCTGGCAGTCTGGCAAATCCGGATTGCCGCGGGCGAGCGCTTACCATTTGCGCAGGGGGATTTGCAGCAGCGCGGACATGCTCTGGAGTGCCGCATCTACGCCGAAGACCCAGCCAACCAGTTTTTGCCCTCGACTGGCGAAATCAGTTGCTACCAACGGCCAGCGGGACCAGGGATTAGAGTAGACGATGGCATTGAAACAGGGACTATTGTGACGCCTTATTATGATCCTATGCTGGCAAAGGTGATTACCTGGGGAGCGGATCGGGCGGAAGCCATACGCAAGATGGTACGAGCGTTGCAAGAGAGTATTATTCTAGGCGTAACCACCAACATCCCGTATTTGCTGGCGATACTGCGCCACGCGGATTTTGAACGAGGGAACACACCTACTAACTTTCTGCTGGAGAAAATGCCCTTCTGGCAGCACACGCCTATGCCTGACAACGATACCTGGCTGGCCCTGGCTGTACACGAAGCCCTGCAAGGGCACAGCCAACGACCCACAGCAGCCGACAACGCCGATCAGCCCCACCTATCCGATCCCTGGGCCATCACCGATGGCTGGCGCAATAGTTGAGACCTTATTAACTTAATGTTGAAATTAACGTGCCGGCATTATCCTATAGTTGATTTTCTGTTCTCTCAGTAGCGTTGGTCGGACTCCTCCCCCCGGCCAACGCTACGCGGACTGCAAAGCACATTCTGCTCTTGTCCGATGCTCACCCAAGCCTAAGGTGAGACTAATCTGGACTGGCTAAGCTGGTAGCGAACTTTCTGTTCTCCTTTCTATGGCATCGCTGCGTGGACGGCAGCGGTGCCATAGCCGTTTTTAGGGCATGGGCAGCGCCCGCGCCAGAGCCACCCATTCCGCTACCGACAACGTCTCCGCCCGCCGCCGCCCGTCAATCTGCGTCGCCTCTAACGCCGCCGCAATGACGGCCACAGACAGGGGTAACTGCTGCAAGTTGTTTTTTAACTGCTTCCGCTTCTGGCTAAAACCGGCGCGCGCCACCCGAAAAAACACCGCTTCATCCACATCTGGCTGGGGAGTCTGGGACAGATCCAGGCAAACAATCGCCGAATCCACATCGGGTCGGGGCCAGAACGCGCCCGCCTTGACCTTTCCCACTACTACGGGTTTGCCAAATAACTGCACGCTGATGGCCAGCAAACTCATACGACCAGGCTCAGCCGTCAATCGCTCAGCGACTTCTTGCTGCACGGTGATCACCAGACGGGTGGGACGCGGCTGGCTGGTCAAGAGGTAGCGCAAAATGCCGCCCGTGATGTAATAGGGCACGTTAGCCACCACTTTGTACGGGTGGTCGGCAAAATAGTGGGCCAGATTCAGCGCCAAAATATCAGCGTGCACCAATTCCACGTGGGGCATTGTGGCAAAGGTCAGGCGCAGCAGGGGAATCAGCCGATCATCCAGTTCGACGGCAACCACCCGCCCTGCCTGCCGCGCCAGATGCTGCGTTAAATGCCCCAAGCCGGGACCAATCTCTAGCACATGATCAGCTAGCGTCAACTCCGCCGCCGCCACAATTCGGGCCAGGATGCTGTCGTCAAAGAGGAAGTTTTGTCCCAGGCTCTTTTTAGTCTCAATGTTGTGCTGGTTCAGGATATGCTTGGGGTGATCCATGGCGAACAGTTAACAGTTAACAGTCAACAGACAACAGATAACCGAAGACTGACCGTGAGGGGGAGGGGTCAGGGGAGCCAGGTGGGGAGGAGGTAGTTGATCTGGTCGGGTGGAGGAACAGGGGTGAGGTAGTAGACGTCGGTGTAACCGCTCCAGTGAATGTAGCTGTCTACGTCGTAACCCAGGTCAATCCAACGCCCTTTGACGCCGCCGCCAGTGTCGCCTGCTATGCCTACGCCGTACCCTTCCACGTAAACAGAACTACGCCAGGGTACGACAGCGCGATCAATAGCTACAATGCCTGTGCCGGCATGCAGCCCGCTGGCTGTGATGCCATAGGCGGGGTGGTCGGGGGATTTGCCAGAAGTAGCCTCCGTGTAGGAGGTAACGCGCATACGCACCTTGCGCCAATATTCAATCGGCCCGGTGGGTGTATTCAGTACGCGCACCACAATTTGCGTGCCGTAGCCAATGATTTCGGGAATGGGCGCCAGCGCCACCCATTCGCCATCAGGCGTCTGGTTGACAGCTACGCCGTTCTCATAACGAACGCGAATGCGCTGCCGCCGGATGCCCGGCGCGCCTGCTTGCAGCAAGCCAGTGGTATCAATTTCAAAGCGGTCGGTGGCCTGCCACAAAGTTTCATAGGGAATGGCCTGGTCCTCGACGCGAAAATCAGAAGTCACGCGGATCAGTTCGATGGTTTGACCAGCGCTCAGAGCCACGTCTGGCCCTGGGCGAGTGAAATCTTCGCCCACCAGACCAATACCCGACTCCGCCAGAACGCGCAGGACGTTGGTGTGGTGGCTGCGCGTCTGAATGGTGCGCCCGTCCGCCAGGATGGTCAGGGGCATCGAGCGACGCACGGTGATGATGGTATCCGGCGTAAGCCATTGACCTAAAGCGGGCGTGACGCCATCGGCGGCGTAAACGGTGATGTTGGCATCCAACAAAGCCTGTCCCACAGTTTGCGCGGCAGTGCGTATGACCAGTTCCCTGCCAGCATCCAGAATCGTCACCGTCAGGAACTGGCGGATATCCAACTGCGCCGGCAGGGGCGTCTGGGACAGCGCGTTGAAGGCTACGGGCTGATTATCGGCAAAAATACGGTCGGTGCGCTGCACCGTGCGGCGAATTTCCGTCAGGAAGGCGCTGACGGTGGGCTGGTGGGTCCAGAACAGTTGTCTGTCGTCGTCGGTCTGTAAAGTAACTGAAAGGGCTTTCTGCACGACAATGGCTGTTTCTGCCTGGGGTGGAGCGTCTAAAGCGGGGGTAACATAATCGGCGGGTTGGAGAGAAATGCCGGCAGCGGCTAAAACGTCCGCTACCGTGTCAAAACGTCCAGTGACTGCGCGACTTTCGGCAGCGGTCAAGGGCGTGGAAAGATAAATGGTATACTCCTCCTGCGCCCATAAATAGGTGACGCGAGCCAGTCCCAGCAAGGTTAACAAAACCAGGGACGCCAGCAGGAGAAGTTTGACAACACGGGGAATCTTTATCATGACGCTGGGGAAAAGCGGAGGCCGATGTGACGTTATAGCTCGCGGCCCACACCGCTGCATGTGCCCATGAGACCGACGACGACCAGGTATTCCTGATCACCCGAAGCATCCATCTTAGTGCTGCTTCCTTCCGGACCTGACACGGTTCGACGGCGTTTCGCCGCCAGGGACCCAATCATCGCCGGTGCCATGGGCACATGGCAGGGAGGACATAGTAACAAAAGGGGCAAATATCGTCAAGTAAACCCGAAGGGTCGAAGGGTTTAATTCCACATGCCCAACACTTCGGGACCGCGATCAATTTCCCAGGGGTAAATGACATAGCGATTAGTCACGGCGGCGTAGTAGTCGGGGGCAATGCCTGGATAAAGCGAGGTGCCCGGCTTGTAGTGTAAGACGCATGTTTCGGGATGCCCGCCAGCGGCGTCAATACGGCTGGCGACGGTGACAATGTTGCGCCCGCGCGTCCAGACGTCATCTACCACCAGGATACGGCGATCGCGCAGTAGACTGCTGTCGGGAAATTGCAGGAATTCGGGTAAGACATGCCTTTCCAGGTTCCTATCCAGAGCCAGACCAGGAAAATCAGCGGGAAAACGCACAGAGGCGGTCAAGATGTAGGTAATATTCAGGGCCTCAGCTAACATGCCCCCTGGCACGATGCCGCCTCGGGTAATAATCACCATTGAGTCGAAACGCCCATGAATCTGTGGCGTCAGGTAGTCAATCAGACGATCTACGTCTGACCAGGTGAGAACTTCGCGTTCCATCCACAACTCCTTCAAAAATAGTGGTGAGTGGGGAGTGGTCAGAGATCAGCAGCGCCGCTCCCAAAATGTTCGTTTCAGTAGTACGGGGGCAAACGGTTGCCAGGGTAGCCGCCTGGGTAGTCAGCGCGCCGCCGCCCAGCAAACAGTCGCACCAGGACAAAACCCGCTACAAAACCGCCAATGTGGGCAAAAAAGGCCACGCCGCCGTCTGACTGCATGCCTCCCAGGCTGCCAAAACCGCCAAAAAGCTGGATGGCAAACCAGAAGATGAGCACAATGACGGCGGGGACGCGGGCGATAAAGTAGCCGATTAAGGTGACGACACGGGCGCGGGGAAACATCAGCAAATAACCGCCCATGATGCCGGCAATCGCCCCGCTTGCTCCCACATTGGGCAAAGCAGAAGTGGGCGCAATAACCACCTGGGTTAACGTCGCCGCCAGTCCCGTCAGCAGATAAAACAGAAAAAAGCGCGCACGCCCCAATTGTTCTTCGACGTTATCGCCAAAAATCCACAAATAGAGCATGTTGCCCAGCAAATGCCCCCAACTGCCATGTATGAACATGGCAGTGAAAAGCGTGGGCAGTTCCGCCAGGGGCATGCGCAGTAGCTGCGTGGGCACAACTGCCCACATCGTGACAAACTCATTCAGCCCGCCGCTGGCTTCTAACGACAGTTCCCACAACCAGACAACCACATTCACGCCAATGAGCGTCAATGTCAGGACAGGCAGCTTCTGGGTAGGGTTAGCATCTCGCAGCGGAATCATGCGTTTACTAGCGGTGCGCGCAACTGTCGCGTGCTCGTTTACTTCTTGGGGCGCGATGGGAAGCGGGTGAGCACGGTGGCGTCATCTGGACGCGGCAGGCGCGCCCCTATCTTCACTTCTTTGGGCAACTGCAAACCGCGCGCGCCGCCGCCCAACTGGTAAATAGCCACCGGCGTTTCCGGCGCAGCCAGGGACAGCGGCAGCACCGCCTGACCCAACAGGTAGCCGTCCACGTCAATGGCGCAGCTTGTGACCGTACCCACCACTTTGCCGCGCCGATCCAGAACGGGATCGCCCAGTTCAGGTCGCCGCACCGCTTTGTCATTCATGCGGAAACGAACTACAACCTGATCCCGCCTCTGTTCGTGCGCAATAAAGGCGTCGCGCCCAATGAAAAAGGGTTTCCACAGCTTCACATAGCTGGCAAAGCCGGCGTCTCCAGGGTAGAGATTCAGCGGGCCAGCCAACTCGTGACCATAGAGCGGCAGCCCGGCTTCGGTGCGGGTGCTGTCTCGCGCCGCCAGACCGCAGGCTTTGATGCCAAATGGCTCGCCAGCGGTCATTAACGCCTGCCAGAAGGCGGGCGCCTGCTCCGGATGCACAAACAGTTCAAAAGCAACGCGCTCGCCGGTGTAACCAGTACGGGAAATAACCAGATCAAAGCCGCCCACAGACCCTTCGGTCAAGCCCGCCCAGGGTAGTTTCTTGATACGGGCCGCCAGATCGCGGTCGTCTACCAGCGTTAGTAAGATGTCCACCGCGCGGGGACCTTGCAAGGCAATGTCCACGCGGCATTCGTCGCCCCACTGCGGATCGCGCAAATCGCGCAGGGTGCAGGGATGCTGCACTTTTACCCAGGGGCGGTGCGCGTCCAACATCACCTGCCCATTGTTGACGGCATTGAGCCAGGCCCAATCTTTGTCATTGTTAGAGGCGTTCACCACCAACATGTATTTCTGGGCGCCGCGGCGGTATATGAGCAAATCGTCCACGACGCTTCCATCGGGCAGCAGGAAATAGGTGTAATGGGAGCGCCCTATCTCCAGAGCGCTAATGTCGTTCGTGGTCACGAGTTCCAGGAAGCTGGCGGCGTAGGGGCCGCTGGCTTCAAACACACCCATATGGCTGACATCAAATAAGCCAGCCGTCTGGCGCACAGCGGCGTGCTCTTCGCTGACGCTGGTATACCAGACAGGCATATCCCAGCCGCCAAACGGCACCATACGCGCCCCGCTGTCGAGATGAGTCTGGTGCAGGGTGGTGCGGCGCAGGGGGGCATCGGCAGGTTCTACCCAAACAAAGGGAGGTAAAGCGGCAGGCTGGCTGCCGCCTTTGACGGCGCTTTCGCTGCCAATGAAATAAGGCTTGCTGGCGACAACGGCGCCGGCAACTACCTTTTCTTGCGGCGCAACCACAGCGTCGGGGGCAGCCGCCATCTGCACGGCTACGGGGCCAGGCAATTTGGCATACAGGTCGCCAAAATGGATATAGCCGTCGGAAAGATCGCGAAAATAGGCAGCCGCCAGCCGGGCTGTGCCGGCATCGGCAAAGCGCACAAACCAATGAGCAGCCGTCTGGCGGTAGACCGTTGCCGTCACATCGCCCGTAGGCGCAAACCAGCGCCCAGGCTGCCCCTGTCCATCAGCCAGCGCCAACACATCCGAAGCCAGCGCCAGGTTAAGGAATTCCGTCGCGGCGTCGCCGCGCAGTTCCACCGTATCCAGGCGCCCCTCCCCCATCATCACGTCCGTCAGATCGTGTACCAATTCAGCAGCCGTTCCCACCAGACCAGACAAGAAAGAGCCAGAGGCTTCCTGGCGGTTGCTCACGCTCTTGACCAGGTCGCGCACCAGCTCGCGCCCACGCTGTAAGGCGGCATAATCCACTTTGGCGCGATACAGGGTTTTGCCGCCAGGCCCGGTGTAGGCATAGGGAATGCAGCCGTGCAGAACCGTAGCAATAGCTTCCGCCAGTTTATCAATTTCGTCGTCGCCATAACCAAGCTGGCTGATCCAGACCGTTCCCAGGCGCACGCCTGTGGCGGAAAAAGCGCCGCTGTCGCTAGGAATGGTGTTGCGATTGGTGACAATACCCGCCAGATCTAGAATGCGCGCCGCCATGTCGCCAGATAAATAAATGCCGTCCTGCTCAATGCTCTTGGCGTCAATCATGAGCAAATGATTCTCGGAAACGCCGCCTACCAGCCGCAAGCCGCGCGCTTCCAACTGCTCGGACAAACGGCGGGCGTTGCTCACAATGCGCTGCTGCAACTGGTGAAACTTTTCTGTGCGCGCCAGCTTCAAAGCCACCGCCAACGCCGCGATAGTGTTCAGATGGGGCCCGCCCTGCTCCCCTGGAAAGACAGCGCGATCCAGCTTGCGCGCCAGGTCGGCGCGATGGGTCATAATCATCGCCCCGCGTGGGCCGCACAGGCTTTTGTGGGTCGTCGTCATCACCACATCAGCAATCCCTACGGGGCTGGGGTGCACGCCTGCCGCCACCAGACCAGAGATGTGACTGATGTCGGCAAACAGGTATGCGCCGACCTTGTCGGCAATGCTGCGGAAACGACGCCAATCAATGATGGCCGGGTATGCCGAGTAGCCTGCAACCAGCAGTTTGGGCTTAACCGCCAATACCTGAGCCTCAATGGCGTCGTAATCCAGGCGTTCCGTGTCTTTATCCACGAAATAGGGCACGCTGTTATACACCTGACCAGAGCGGTTTACTTTGGCTCCGTGAGAGAGATGTCCACCATCATTCAAATTCAAGCCCATGAGGGTGTCGCCAGGCTGTAAGAGGGCCGTATAAACCGCGCTATTAGCGGGCCCGCCGCTCAGGGGCTGCACGTTGACGTAGAGGGCGTCGGGATGCAGCCCATTGGCGGCAAACAGTTCCGCGGCGCGGCGGCGCGCCAGGGCTTCGAGTAAGTCGGCGTATTCGACGCCTTTGTAATAACGGGGATCGCTGTAACGGCGATAGAGCGCCAGCTCCTGGTCAAAATCCAGGATTTCGGCTTCGGTCTGACGGCGGCTTTCTTCGCGCGGATACCCTTCGGCGTAAATGTTGCCAAAAGCGCTGGTCAGGGCTTCATTAACGGCGGCGGCAGCTACGCTTTCTGAAGGAATGAGGATAATGACTTCACGTTGTCGCTGCGCTTCACGGTGTAAAAGTTGGCTCAAAGCAGGGTCAAGATCGGCGACCCCGCCCTCGAAAATAAAGTTTGCGGGCATGGTGGGAAGTACTCCTGCAAAATAACCTCACGCAGAGACGCGGAGGGCCGCGCAGACGCGGAGGCGCTGTGAAAAATTCTGGAAATCTGCATGAGATCATGGGCGACTCATGACCATGCCTAGATTTTAACAGGAATCAGAATCGCTGCTAGTGCTGCGTCCAATATAACAAGGGGCGCGGCGACCTTTTGGCGTTGAGAGCAAACCCGAAGGGTTTTGCTTAACAGATGAGCGGCTTCTCGACAGAAAAACCTTTCGGGTTTGGGAAACTTGGGCAAGCGCGACCTTCGCTCCGCGCCAAACCTGAGACTCACTTAAACGTAGCTAAAAAACCTGAGAATCGGTGGGTGTTATCCGCCTGACGCGGTTATACTTGCCCTATCCACGTTTTTTCTTCCAATGTGGGGTATTCATATGTCGTTTGAGTGGCAAACAGAAGAAGAAAAGTGGGATGAGGGGCCCATCCCTACCCTTACGGGCAAACCCCGCTGGCAGCGGCGGTGGCTCGTTTTGTTGGGAATTGCCGGCATTCTTGTCCTACTGAGCGTTTTGCTGGTGCGTCGCCAACTCAACGAGCGCGTGTCCGACGTCAGCGCCACCATCATCAACGATGTCAACACCAGCGTGGACGTGCTGCATCGCGCAGTGAGCCAGAATGATTTTGAACTGTTTGTTAATCTGTTATCAGGTCGGGATATGCAATGGGCTGACGAGCAACAAGCCCTGTTTCGGGCGGGCGCGTATCTGGATCGAAGTAGCCTGGAACTGACCTGGCTGCCGGAGCAAACGGAAGTTATCACTATCACCCTGTCCCCCGACCTGCTGCAAGCGGAGGTGCTGGTGCGGGAGCAGTATGCCATTGAGGTGGGCAACCAACAGACGCAAACCGTTGGCTTACAGCATTGGGAAACGTATCGTCAGGGGCGAACCAGTTGGTTGTTGTCGCCGGCAGAACCGCCGCCCTCTTTGGCGCCAGCAAGCTATCAAGGGCTGCATTTGACCTTGCACTACCCGGTCGCAGATGCGGACATCGCCGCGCGCTTAGGGCCAGACCTGGATAAAAAGCTGGCTGCCTTTTGTGGGTTGGTAGCCGACCTGGCGTGCCCGGCGGCTATGCAGGTCACGTTGGCGGCGGATGCGGAGCAGTTTACCAACCTGACGCAACCGGGTTGGTTGACCCAACCAGAAAGTGAACTGACGCTGCCGGCGCCAGCGCTGGTGGGGGCGCCAGCCGATGAGGCTGCTTATCAGGCGTTGTTTCGCGGTTACGCCAGCGCCATCGTGACTGTTGCCATTAACCGGGCAGCGGGCTACCAATGCTGCCCGCACAGCATTTTTTACTTTGCTCTACGCGATTATCTGCTGCACCGCCTGGCATTAGCCGCCTGGCCGCTAATGGCAGCGGATTATGGGCTTGTTGTGGATGACCCGTTTGAGCCGCTAGATGCCGGCACTCTGTGGGCCCACAGCGCGCTTGATCCAGACGAAACGCCAGGCGCCTGGCAGGCGTATGCCGTGGTAGATTTCATCCTCAGCGCCAGTCCGGAGGCCACCGCCGGCAAACTGCTGCGCGGCTTACCCGAAAACGACAGTTTTAGCTTCTGGCTCTATTCCTTCCTGCCTGCTGGGCCCAGCACCACCCGCCGCTGGTTTCAATTCTTGCAGGAGAAAGCGGGAACGACCGCCGCGCCGCCAACCCCTTTCCCGCAACAGGCGGTGTACCGCCTATGCGCCCCCCAGATTAACGACTTTGGCCTCGACTTCTATGCGCTTGATCCGGCAGAGGAACGCTTTACCCAGGCGCAATCGCTAGGGTTGGCGCGGCTCTCTTTTACGCCTTTGCCAGACGACAGCGGTTTCTTTATCCTGGAGAACGGCAGCAGCAGCCTGCTGGCGTTGTGGCGACCCGATCAGCCGTGGCAGCCCATCACCCTGCCCGACAGCCTGCCGCCAACGCCTATCTTGTTCCATGCGGGACAGGCGGGCAACGCTCCCCTGGTCACCATTTTCAATCGGGAACTGGCATTCCTGCATCTGGGACGGATTGACCCTGCCGCCTGCACAGCGGAAACGTGCGCGCTGGCGCTGCTGCCCGACAACCAGTATACCGTCTGGTCGCCCGATGGGAAGCACGCCTTGAGCAGCGACGTCCCCTGGTCGCGCCGCCAGTATACGCCTATGTACCAGTTAACGTTGACGGATGGCGACCAGCAGCCGCTGGCAAATGCCGGCAGCGGCATTTTGCCGTTCTGGCTGGATGCAGAGACGTTCGGTTACGTGCGGCTGGACGAGAGCCAGGATGCGCCACAGCCGGCGCTCTACCTGGGCACGGTGACCCAACCAGAAGCGACTTTGTGGCTCACACCAGACGAGTTGCTGCCAGCATTGCCGGCAACCAGCGATACCTGGACCGTCGCGGGCTTATGGACAGACGCCGCAGCGCAGGGACGCTACACGCTGCTGGATTTGCAGCACGAGACGCAACACGCCCTGCTGCTGATTGACCGCCGCAGCAACAGCGTCACGCGGCTGTCTGGCGTCAACGAAATCGTGGCTGAAGCCAGATTTAGTCCAGGGGAAGGAAATAGCTGGCTGGCGCTGGCGCAGCTTGAGAGCGATACTGGCAAATCCTATCTCACTCTTTATGACCTGCCGCAACCACAACCCATCCGCCAGTTTATTTCGCCCGACCACACGCTGGCGAACAACTTCGATTGGTCCGCCGATGGGCAGTGGCTGGTACGCGGCGAGGCAAATTTCACCGCCTTGTATGCGCCAGCCTACGACTACCAACAAATTTTCGTGCCCGAGGCGGATTTTTGCAGCTACGCCGCCTGGGGCAATAAGTGACAGAGCGTTATGAGTTTTCACTGGCAAACCGAAGATAACACCAATTGGGACAACCCCACACCGCCGCCCACGCCGCCATCCCGGCGGCGTTCCTGGCCCCTGGCGCTGCTGCTCCTGGGCGTCCTGGCGGCAGGCGCATTCACCATCTGGCAGCAAGTAACCGGGCGGGTAGAAGTAGTCTCCGAAGCGGTGCGCGACGAGGTAACAGCCGCCTTCTGGCTGGCGCGCGGCGCAGCGGCGCGGCAGGACGAGGAGCTGTACCTGACGCTGTTGTCAGGGCGAGAACCCGCCTGGACGGAGGCGCAAATGTCGCTGCTGGCAGCCAATCAGGTTGGCGGGCGATCCCTGTGGGAAATGCCAGCCGCAGGCGATCCGCACATTCTGGATATTGCTGTGTCGCCCGATCTAAACACAGCCACCGTGACGGTGCGCCAACCGCTGCAAGCCACTTTGCCAGATGGGCGCAGCCAGACGATTACGGTACACCAGGTAGATGTTTTTCGCCGCGGCGAGGAGCACTGGCTGCTGGCTCCGCCAGACAACGCCTTTTGGGAGTTAACCGAGCGCAGTCGCGGGCGCTACCTGACGTTAAGTTTTCCGCAGCGCGATCGCGCGGTGGCGGAGCGGCTGGCCAGCGACCTGGAAACGGATCTGGCTCGCCTGTGCGCGGAGGTGGCAGCGTGCGAGACGTTGCATCTCGACGTGACGCTCAGCCCGGATCTGCACAGTCTGGTCAGCCAGATTGGTTATGTCTCCCGGTTACAGACAGGCTTGCAGTTGCTGCTGCCCAGCCCCACTCTGGTAGGAACGCCTGTGGATGAAGCCGGGTATCAGGCGCTGCGGCGCGCTTATGGGGCGCGCGTTGCCGGCACAGCCATCAATCACCTGGCTGGTTACGACTGCTGCGCCCATGCTTCCCTCTATCTGGCGCTGCTCGATTTGCCCTTGCAGCAACTTGGCCTGCGTCCCATTTCCCTGCGACCCGACGACTACGCGCAACTGTTAGACCAGGAACTCAACCTGCTGGAATTAGTGGACAATCTGCGGGGCGCCTGGCTGTTGTCGCCAGATGAAGAAACCAGCGAGGAGTTCTCCCCACTCTTCATGCAGGTATTTGCGACCTTCTGGGCCAGGCAAGATGCCACCGCAACCTACCTGACCCAACTACAGCAATTAGCCAGCGCCCTCACCTTCACAACCTTCACGCAGCAAGCGGGCGGCACACCACAGCGCAGCAACAACCAGGGCGCAGCCTGGTTCCGCTTCCTGTTTGATCAGGCGCAGTTGGCACAGCCGGATCCTCCGATTCCCCTGCCCGGCGAAAGCGTGGCGCTGCTTTGCACCGTACTGCGCGGGCAGGCTACCTACGAATACAACTTGAGCCGCAACGAGATCACCCAGATACAAGAGATGCGCACCTATGGCGGCTACCAGATCCTGGCGCACACGCCAGATGGAAAGGGCATCATTATCCCTGGGCTGGCGGGTTACGATTCGGGTGGGTTTCCCATGATAGAAGTGGTAAGCTGGAGCGGTGGACAATCGCAGCGACTGTACGTAGACTCCAACGCCAGCTATTTTGCCCTGGCGCAGTATGATCCGACAAGGCAATACCTGGCGCTGCTGGCCCTGAGCCGCGATGAAGAAGTCGCGCCATCAGTCATCCTGCTCGATCTGGCGGATTGCCAGGCTGCCGGCTGCGCCGCTCAGGCGCTGGTGGGTTGGCCCATCTGGTCGCCCAATGGGCAGCGCACGCTGCTCATTGATCTGAATGGTCAGACGTGGTTGGGAGACGCTTTCGGGCAAGGCGCCCGCCTGACGCCGCCTAACTCCAGCCTGGGTTTCTCACTGGCAATAGCCTGGCTGGATAACGACACCTATGCGTATGCGGCTCCTGCAATCAACGACTCAGGCAACAGCGCGGACATTTACAGCTATGCGCTGGCTACGGGCGAAACTGAACTGCTGGCGCAAACGGCGGATTACGTGGCGCTATTGCCTGCTTCTACGCCGGCAAACAGCAATCAAATAGTCCATATGGCTGCCGTTCCCCAACAACCCCAGCGGCTGATTTTTGCCGCCAATGTGGCCGCTATCACGAATTCCAGCCAACCGACGGCGGTGTTTAGTCTCGACGTGTCTACACGCGCCCTGGAATTGCTTTACTATGAGGCAGCGACAACTGCCTACCCTCCCTTTCAGATTTCAGCGGATGGGCGCTGGCTAACCCTGCTCACCTACCAACGGCTCAATGACGCCGTCAGCCAATTGTACCTGTATGATCTGACAGACCCCACTGCTGCCGGGCAGGTGATAGCCAGTGGGGACTATGTCGCTTACGATTGGTCCAGAGACAGCCAGTGGCTCGTTGTTTATGATGACCAGCGACTCTATGCCCTGGCGCCAGCGTTTGAGTATGAGCGGTTATACGTGCCAGGACAGGAGGCGTGCTACGATGTGGCCTGGCAGGGCGCGGATGAGGGATAAGGCATGAGCTTTGATTGGCAGGTTGACGAAGAAGCGCGATGGGAACAAGATGCCGGCACGGGCGGGCAAACCAGACGCCCGCCGCGACCGGGATTCCGCCGCTGGCTAACGGCAGCCGCCATCATGGTGTTCGTGGGCGTTTTCGGCAGCGTGCAACTGGTGCAGCGGGTCGAACAAGTCAACACCGATCTGGAACAGGCGGTGCGCGCCGCGTTTACGCTTTCTCTATCTGCCATTGAACAACAAGACCTGGAATTGTGGTTAACGCTGGTAGATAAAGCCAGCGACCTGGAATGGCGGCGTCACGAAGAGTCGCTGCTGCAAGCGCGCGCGCTGTATGACCGCCGCGCCTGGGGCTTATTTTTGACGCCAGGTTCGGAGAGCGTCGGCCCCCTTACCCTGTCGCCCGATCTGGCCGAGGCGGAACTGCCCTTTACGGCTGCTTACCAGTCCGTTGACGGGCAAACCATTTACCTGGAACATATCGTTCATTACCGCGAGCGAAACGACCAATGGCTGCGCACGGAAGCCCATGACGAGTTCTGGGGGAGCATGAGCACGCAGGAGGGACGCTGGCTGATGCTCACTTATCCAGGGCGAGATGAGGCGGTAGCCGTTCGCCTGGCTGCCGACCTGGACGCGCTCTTGCAGCGGTTATGCTCTGCCCCAGATGGGTTTAACTGCCTGCCAGAGACCTACTTCACTATTACGCTCAGCCAGGATGCGCTGAGTCTGGTGAGTACGCTGGCGCCGGAAAGAACGGTCAATGTGCAGCGAATGCCTACCGGGCGGCTGCTGTTGCCGGCGCCCAGTCTGCTGGGGTATCCAACTGATGAGGTCGCTTACCAGGCAATTTATCGCAGCTATGCCCGCCAGATGGTGACGCACCTGTTCGAGCGCGTCTATCGCTGGCGTTATGGTAGCACGCCTGATTTTTATGACGCGGCTTACGTGGCGGAACTGCAGCGGCTGGATTTGCTGCCGCCGCCCGCAGCGCCAACGGCTCTACCTGCCGGCAATCTCTTGCCAGCAGCTTCCGTACAGCTTTTATGCGAAACGAAGTGGACGGGCGCCAGTCTGTATCGTTTGTCGCTGCCTGATGGGGGGTGGCAGGCGGAAATGCCGGCAGAACGCTTTGTGGGCTTGCGCGACATTGAAAACCAGGCGGGCGTCATTCTGCTGCAACCAGATGAAGAAATAGATCTGCGCGCTCGCGCTCATCTCTCCCTATGGCGACAAAACGAATTCATTTCAATTTCCCACCTCTTCCCGCAGCCTCTTTTCCCCATCGTCTCCGGGGCCACTACAGCCGATGGCAACCGTCTGCTCGTCTACTTTGGCGGCGCTGGCAGAACGGGCGACCGCTTTGGCTACATTGAGCTGGATAAATGCAGCGCAGAACAATGCACCCTGGAAACGCTGCCGTACACGGAAACCTTCGCCCCAGATGGTCGCCACGCCATAGCTGTCCAACCATTCGACAATACCTTGCAGTTGGTCAGTATGGACGGGGCGCTCAACCACGATCTGGGGTATGGCTATGGCGCTTTCTGGCTGGATAACAACACCTTCGGCTTTTTGCAGACAAACGGGAACATGATAGATGATGGGGAATCCAGCCTGACCCTGGGACGGCTAGACACGCTTAGCCCGCAAGTTGTCTTATCTTACGCTGATTTGCAGGCTGCTTTGCTGCCACAGGATAGCGCCCAGGCAGAATTACTAGGCATCTTGACGCAGGTGCTCTCCGCCAACCAAATACTACTCATGGGCCTTTCCGACGTAAATGCGCTGGCAGGTTCCATGCAAATGGTGGTGTATGATGTGCCTGGCAATAGGCTGACGCCCATCGCCAGCCGCGCCAGTTCGCGCCAACTCCTGGTCGCGCCAGGAGGCGAGCGACTCCTATCACACGAGTTAGGTTCCGACTTTTTGCAGCAATGGCTGTATGTTTATGACCTGGCAGCGGGCAAGGAACAGATTGTTCCACTGGCGCCCAAACCTGCTTTTACAGTGGGGCAAACGATGGACTATGGCTGGTCGCCCGACGGGGAATGGCTGTTATTGTTAGATGGCGGCGTTCTTCACTTTATAGCTCCCGCCCAAGAAACGCATTACAAGCTCCAGCCTCCCATCCCAGGCTGCACCTACGCCGCCTGGGCAAATTAGGGCAGGCATCAAGACGGCAGTCCAGTGGAGGCTGGCTCCGGCTCATTTGGCGCAGGAAGCGGCAGTTGT